>CAYNFL010000196.1:0-3872 GCA_964396465.1 uncultured Christensenellaceae bacterium | reverse complement strand
TATTCAATATAATATAATATCAAACCGTAAAAATCCCTATTTTTTTGCTGCGTTCGCATTTATCATAAATAAGCAGTTGAGATAAGCCTGTGGTACATTATATAATTGATTCATCATACAGCAAAGGGGCTCATCATATGAAGATCACCGTGATCAACGGCAATCTGCGCAAGGGCAGCACGTGGCATTGTATGGACTTAATACTTCAGGAACTGGCTTGGCATGGTGAAACCGAAGTGACGGAATTCTTTCTGCCCAAGGATATGCCTCATTTCTGCAACAGCTGTTATTCCTGTTTTTGTAAAGGCGAAAACACCTGCCCCCATGCCGCGGCAATAACGCCGATCGCGAGTGCGATTGAAGCGTGCGACCTTGTCGTTTTGACGTCGCCTGTATACGCGCTCGATGTTTCGGGACAGCTTAAAGCGCTGCTCGATCATCTTTGCTTCATGTGGATGAGCCACAGGCCGAATCCAAAAATGTTTCACAAGATCGGGCTGACGGTATCAACGACCGCGGGCGCCGGCCTTGGGCAAACGACAAAAACGATGAGAAACAGCCTCTTTTTCTGGGGTGTGAAGAAAACCTTCTCCTTCAGGCAGGCTGTTGCCGCCATGAAGTGGGGCGATATCCCGGAAAAGAAGCAGGCGAAAATCCAAATGGACGCAAAGAAGCTCGCCGCGCACATCACAAAAGCCACAACCAATGTACAAAAATTGCCGAACCCGCCGCTTCGAAGCATCTTATTTAACCTCATGGCGGGCGCGCAGAAGAAGAACGATTGGAATTTAACCGACAGAAGCCACTGGGAAAAGAACGGCTGGCTTTCAGGCGGCAAACCGTATTAACGGTTAAATTAAATACTCTGCTTGCCTAAATACGTATATGTAAGCTTCGTCAATTGCGCGATCGCCTGCGGGTCTTTACTGTAACGCGATGACTCCACCTTTTTAAAGTGGTGATCGTAATACCCACCTGTCGCTTCTTTAAGCTCCGGTGCTGTTGCCAGCCATACATACACCTGCGCCATTTGCTCAGGAGGTATTGATTTCTTGCTTTTTACCGCATAAGCCAGCTTCGCCGCTTTCGACAGGCCGGGATAGCGGCTGATATCGATTTGTACGCTTGTTACGCGCACGCAGTTGGCGGTAACCCCCGTTCCTTTAAGCTGATCCGCGAGCCAATACGTAACCATCACCTGAGCGAGCTTGGACTGGTAATACGCCTTTGAAACGCTGAATTGACTCTTTTCAAATTCAGGATCAGCAAGGTCGACTTTCAGCATCGGGTGCATCACAAGCCCCTGCGATGCGACGGTGATGACGCGCCCCTGTGCGCGTTTCAAAGGCGCCATCAATTCTTCCACGAGCAGCACAGGCCCCAAATGGTTGGTCGCCCATATGCTTTCAATGCCTTCCGCCGTTTTGACAGGCTTTTTTTGCGTGATGTCGAACGCAGCCGCATTGCTGATGAGTACGTCCAGCGTATCATGCATCTCCTTGTATTTTGCCGCCGCTTCACGTATGGAAGACTGAAGAGACATATCGACCATTAGAAGTTCCGCCGCATCGCTGCCGCTCTGCCTCACGGCCTCCTCCAGCGCTTTTTGCCCGCGCTGCTTATCCCTGCACGCCATCACCACGCGGTACCCATTTTGCAGCATCTGTACGCAAGCCGCCTTGCCGATGCCCGCGTTCGCGCCCGTTATCAGACACACCTTCATGGTTCACGCCTCCTTGCTTATTTTTTCCCCAGCCCGTTTTTCATCATGCTGATGAATCGATCCAGATTCTCAAACGCGTCGCGGTCATCCGGGAATATCTCGTCGTAATGCGCGAACAAAAACCCGATTACCGCAGCAACAAATTCCTTTGGATACGTATCCGACAGCTCTCCTTTGTTTATCGCGCACTCAACCAATTCTTCTATCTGCCGCGATTGTGAGAAGTACGCTTTTAAATGTTCTCGGATCTTGATATTTCTCTCCTTCGCGATCATTCCCGCGAACTGCTTATATTTCGGATACTGTTTTGCGAACTGTATACCCTCCTGCGCCTGTATACGGAATCGGCCAAATATATCCGCTTCAATGAATTCATGCTCTTGCAGTTCTTTCGTTATGTACTCCCTTTTAACATGGGACGTTTCCTCCACAAGGCACAGGTACAGCGCTTCCTTATCTTTGAAGTGGTAATAGAATACGCCTTTGCTGATATCCGCTTTTTTAAGTATACGGTTGACGGATGCTTCGTCGAAGCTGCGTTGTGAAAATTCCTCCAGCGCCGCATCAAGCAGCTTGTGTTTTCTGTCGAACTTTTTATTTTTCATTTGTCACCACTCTTTATAGACCAATTGGTCTATTTTTATGATACTACTGCATACGATTATTGTCAATACGCCTATATTTCGTGATAATAAAAAACAGCCCCATTATGAGGCTGCTTTAATCATTACTATTTCTGTGTTTCTTTCGCAACGAGGTTGGTCACGCCGTACTTTTCCCGCAGCTTGGGCTTTTCGATCTTACCCGTTGGGTTACGCGGCACGCTGTCGAATATCACCTTGCGCGGGCGCTTGTAGCGCGGCATGGGCGCGCAGAACTCTTCGATCTGCTCCTCTGTTAGCGTATATCCCGGCTTAAGCTCAATAATCGCCGCGGCAATCTCGCCGAGCCGTTCGTGCGGCAGGCCGATGACGGCGACGTCTTTGATCGCCTCATGCGCGCGCAGAAAATCCTCGATCTGCACGGGATAGATGTTCTCTCCGCCGCTGATGATCACATCCTTCTTCCTGTCCACGAGGTAGATGAAGCCGTCCTCATCCTGCTTCGCCATATCGCCCGTATAAAGCCAGCCGTCCCTCAGCACCGCTTCGGTGGCCTTGGGGTCGTTGTAGTAGCACTTCATGACGCCCGGCCCTTTCACCGCGAGTTCGCCCACATCGCCCTTTGATACGGGGCTGCCCTTCTCGTCGATGATTTTAGCCTCCCAGCCAAAACCGGGAACGCCGATCGCGCCGACCTTACGGATGTTCTCCACGCCCAGATGAACGCACCCCGGCCCGGAGGATTCGCTGAGGCCGTAGTTCGTATCATATTCATGGTTCGGGAAGTATTCCTTCCAGCGGCGGATCAGGCTGGGCGGCACCGGCTGCGCGCCGATATGCATGAGCCGCCATTGCGAGAGGCTGTAATCTTTGAGGTTTACCGCGCCCCTTTCGATGGCGTCGAGTATATCCTGCGCCCATGGAACCAGCAGCCAGACGATGGTGATCTTCTCCTCCGATACCGTCCTGAGTATCCATTCGGGGCGGATGCCGCGCAGCAGCACGGCTTTGCTGCCCGAAACGAGGCTGCCGAACCAGTGCATCTTCGCGCCGGTATGGTACAGCGGCGGTATGCACAGGAAGTTGTCGCCGCGCTTTTGCCCGTGGTGGCTTTGCTCCGTGTAGCATGACGCGACGAGGCTGCCGTGCGAATGCAGTATCGCCTTGGGGAATCCCGTCGTACCCGACGAGAAATAGATTGCCGCGTCATCCTCGTCGGATAGCTGTATGTCCGGCGCCTCCGAGCTGCAGTTGGCGGTTAAGCGGTCATAGCTTTCCGCAAACGACGGGCGGTTCTCGCCCGCGAATAGCAGCGTCTTGATCTTGGGTATCTGGTTGTATATCGTCTCGAGGCGGCCGATGAACTCCGGCCCGAAAATCAGCGCGATGGAATCGGACAAGCCGAGGCAGTATTTGATCTCTTCGGCGGTGTAGCGGAAGTTGAGCGGCACCGCGAGCGCGCCGGTTTTCAGAATGCCAAAATAGATCGGCAGCCATTCGAGGCAGTTCATGAGCAGTATGGCCACCTTGTCGCCCTTTTTGATGCC
>CAYNFL010000195.1:0-3873 GCA_964396465.1 uncultured Christensenellaceae bacterium | reverse complement strand
TACCCAGCAGATCCTCCGGCACGCCGAAGCGGCCCATCGGTGTGTTATTCAATATTTTCGCCGTGCGCGCCGTGGGCGTGCCGTCAGCGTTCCACAGCAGCGAGGCGTTTTGCGCGGTGGAAAAAAAGCCGGGCGCGATGGCGTTGACGCGGATATCGCTTTTCGCGAAATACACCGCAAGCCACTGTGTAAAGTTGGACACTGCGGCTTTGGCCGCACTGTAAGCGATCACCTTCGTCAGCGGCGTAAAAGCGCACATTGAGGATACGTTCAATATCACGCAGCCCTGTCTGCCGATCATACCTTTCGCGAACACCTGGGTGGGAAGCAGCGTACCGATGAAATTGAGCCCGAACACAAAGCTGATACCGGACGGGTCAAGATTAAAAAAGCTTTTTTTATCGGGCGCATCCAATACGGAAGGATCGAAGAATTCGTCGTCGATCGTGGCTTTGGGGTTGTTTCCGCCCGCGCCGTTGATTAAAATATCGCATTTGCCGTATGCCGCAGAAACAACGTGATGCGCTTCTTCGATACTCTCTTTTTCCAGCACATTGCACTTGATGCCCATTGCCGTGCCGCCCGACGCGGCGATATCATCCGCAACCTGCCGCGCTTTGTCGTCCGCGAGGTCCAAAATCGCAACCTTGGCTCCACATGCGGCCAGCGCTTTTGCGAACATGCCGCAAAGTATACCCGCCCCGCCTGTTACGACAACTGTCTTTCCTTTAAAATCCGGGGTGAACGGTAATTCCATATTCTTTCTCCCTTCGTTTATGCTTCGTACGTGGAAGCGGACGTATCTCCCCCGTGGCCCGTCCAGTTCGTATGGAAGAACTCTCCGCGCGGCGCATCCAGCCGCTCGTAGGTATGCGCGCCGAAATAATCGCGCTGCGCCTGCAGCAGGTTGGCGGGAAGCTTTTCGCATGTGTATCCGTCGAAGTAATTCAAACCCGAAGCCATCGCGGGAATCGGAATACCGCTTTTTACCGCTGTGGCCACGACGTTTCTCCAGCTGCCAAGCAAGCGCTCTATCTCTTCCCTGAAAAAAGGATCCAGCAGCAGGTTTTTAAGCTGCGGATTCTTGTCGAAAGCTTCTTTGATTTTGCCTAAGAATACTGAGCGGATGATACAGCCTCCGCGCCACATCAGCGCGATGCCCCCGTAGTTTAAATTCCATCCGTAGGTGTTTGCCGCCGCGCGCATCAGTGTGTACCCTTGCGCATATGATATGATCTTGGACGCGTACAGCGCGTTGCCGATCTCCTCGATAAATTTGCCCCTGTCGCCGTCAAACCGAGCCGGGGCTTTTCTATACGCCTTCGAGGCTTCCACGCGCTCCTCCTTCATTGCGGAAAGGCAGCGCGAAAATACGGCTTCGCCGATCAGCGTCAAAGGGACACCCTCATCCAGAGCCGTAGTGCCGGTCCACTTGCCGGTGCCTTTCTGTCCCGCGGCATCGAGTATCTTATCGATAAGCGGCAAGCCGTCCTCATCTTTAAATCCAAGTATGTCGCGCGTGATTTCAATAAGGTAGCTATCCAGCTTGCCTTCGTTCCAATTCGCAAACACCTCGTACATCTGCTGCGCGCTCATACCCAGTAAATCACGCATCAACTGGTAAGCCTCGCATATGAGCTCTATGTCGCCGTACTCAATTCCGTTATGCACCATTTTAACGAAATGCCCGGCGCCGTTCTCGCCCACCCATTCGCAGCAGGGCGCGCCGTCCGCCTTCGCGCATATCGCCTGGAATATCGGCTTTACATGGTACCATGCACTGGGGGAACCGCCTGGCATGATGGAAGGCCCCTTAAGCGCGCCCTCCTCCCCGCCCGATACGCCTGTGCCGATATAGCGCAGCCCTTTGCTTTCCACATACGCGGTACGGCGGATCGTATCGGGGAAATGCGAGTTGCCGCCGTCGATGAGTATGTCCCCTTCTTCCAGCAGCGGTATCAGCGCTTCGATATAATCATCCACAGGCTGGCCCGCTTTCACCATCATCATCACCTTGCGCGGCTTTTCAAGATTGCTCACAAGCTCTTCAAGCGTATATGTACCGTTGATGTTTTTACCGTTTGCTCTGCCCTGTATAAAATCCGTCACCTTTTGAGTAGTCCGGTTGTATACCGCTACGGTGAACCCCTTTGATTCCATATTCATAACTAGGTTCTCGCCCATTACGGCAAGGCCGATCAGACCGATGTCCGCTTTTTTCACATCTGTCTCCTTTTTGATATTCGCATACTATCTTTTCACGCGGGCGTTGCCTTCCCATATGCTCCATACCTGCTCTTCGTCGGCGGGCGTGGCATAATCGGTAAGCAGCGTAACGGCCAGCGCGCCGCTGGCCCAGCCAAACTGCAGCCACTTTTCGCTCTCCCACCCCTTCATCACACCGTACAGCAATCCGCCGACAAAGCCGTCTCCTCCGCCGATCCTGTCAAGCACGGGAACCTCGCGCGGTTCGATCACATGCCACATGTCCCCTTCCAGCATAATCGCGCCCCACAGATGGCTGTTGGCCGATTTCACCTCGCGCAGCGTGGTCGCAAACACAGCCGTTTCAGGAAACGCGCGCTTCACGCGCGTGATCATCTCTTTAAAGTTGTCGATCTTTTGTGAAAGTTCTCTGCCCCCTTGCTCGGGTCCCTCAATCCCAAGGCTCAACTGGAAATCCTCTTCGTTGCCGATCAATATATCCGATATACCCGCGATCCGCGTGAATATGCCGCGCAGTTCCTGCTCCCTGCCCTTCCAGAACGAAGCTCGGTAATTGAGGTCAAACGAGATCAATGTGCCTGTTTCCTTCGCCGCCTCGGCAAGCTCACGGCAGAACGTTCCCGTCTCGGGCGAAAGCGCCGCAACGAGACCGGACAGGTGCAGAACCTGAACCCCCTCCACACCGAAAATGCGTTTCAAATCAAAATCCTTGATGCTGAGCGTACGGCCCACTTCTCCCGCGCGGTCGTTATGCACGCGCGGCCCGCGCAAACCATATCCGCTGTCCGCGATATTGAACTGGTGGCGGTATCCCCACGGGCCACCCTGCTCTACCTCGACTCCTTCGTATTCCATATGGCGCGAAGCAAGATCGTCCTTGATAAATCTTGCGATCGGGCTGCCTTTCACAAAGGTGGTTAACACCTTTACTTTAAGCCCCAAAGCAGCGGGAACGCTCGCCACATTGGTTTCGGCACTGGTTGCCTGCATCGTAAATTCGCGGCTGACGTGCACCGGCTGGCGGCAGCATGGCGTGATGCGCACTCCCATGCTGGTGGGCACAATCAGCGAATACATAAAATCCTGTTTAAATGCTTTCATTTTTTCTCCCTAAAATTTGCAATTATATGCTCCACTGCTTTCGTTTGGCCGCAGCCCTCCAACTAAATATCACTGCCGTATAAGCCTTGCTTGTACAGCAGTGATACCCGTTGCAATAGTTTTATTTCATGACGAGGTTCGGCAGCCACATGGAAAGCTCGGGTATAAATGTGACCAGCATCAGCACCGCCACCATCGATATCCACATCGGCCACATCGCTTTTGTCACCTCTTCGATTTTGAGCTTGCCGATTGCGCACCCGACGAACAACGCGCTGCCTACCGGGGGCGTCGTTAGGCCGATTGCTAGGTTGAGCACCATGATGATACCGAAGTGAATCGGATCCACGCCGTACTGCGTCACAACAGGCAGCAGAATGGGGGTGCAGATAATGATCAGCGGCGACATATCCATGATGCAGCCCAGCACCAAAAGCATGACGTTGATGATGAGAAGCAGCACGACCTTGCTGGATGTGATCGCAAGCAGTCCTTCCGTAATCAGCTTGGGCACCTGAAGATACGCCATCATCCAGCCGAAGCCGC
>CAYNFL010000194.1:1240-3896 GCA_964396465.1 uncultured Christensenellaceae bacterium | reverse complement strand
TCTCCTGCGCTTAACCCTTTTTGGCATTAACATTTTTGCTGCCTCCTTCCGCGGGAGTCTTAAACTTATCTCTCAAAGGGTTCCCAAGTATCTCGCCCTTATATATCCAGACCTTGCAGCCGATCTTTCCGTAAGTCGTGTCGGCTTCCGAAAAGCCGTAGTCGATATCCGCACGAATCGTCTGCAGCGGTATCGAACCGTCGTGGTATTTCTCGCTGCGCGCGATTTCCGCACCGCCCAAGCGCCCTGCGCACATCGCCTTGATGCCTAGCGCTCCGCCTTTCATCGCGCGGCTGATCGCCTGCTTCATCGCGCGACGGAACGAAATGCGGCGTTCCAGCTGCTGCGTGATGCTCTCCGCGACGAGCTGTGCCTCGATGTCGGGGCGTTTAATCTCTATGATATTGAGTACCACTGCCTTGCCGGTCTTCTTCATCAGCTGCGCTTTGATAATCTCGACGCCCTGCCCGCCCTTGCCGATTACGATGCCCGGCTTGGCGCAATATACGTTGACCGTAAGCTTGTTTGCCGCTCTTTCCGTTTCGATCTTGGAGACGCCTGCGGCATAGAGCTGCTTTTTAAGCTGCTTACGGATCACATTGTCTTCCTTAATGTTGGCGGCAAATTCGCCCTTCCTCGCAAACCAGCGGGCATTCCAGTCCTTGATTACGCCGACGCGCATGCCGTGCGGGTTAACTTTCTGACCCATTGTTTACGATTCCTCCTTGACAGCACTGTCCAATATGATGGTGATATGGCTTGAACGCTTGCGAATATGCGATGCTCTGCCCTGCGCCCTCGGGCGGAAACGCCGAAGCGTCGCGCCTTGGTCCGCAAAAACCTCCGCTACGATGAGGTCATCCCGCATCAGCCCCTGATTGTTCTCCGCGTTTGCGATCGCGCTGTTCAAAAGCTTCTCCACGACAGGGCTCGCCGCTTTGGGCGTGGCCTTAAGTATCGCAACCGCCTCCGTGACTTTTTTGCCGCGGATCAGATCAATCACTATCTTTACCTTGCGCGCCGAAATGCGAATATACTTTGCCTTCGCGGTCGGCCGCCTGTCTTTTTCCTGCTGCCTTGTTTTCGCTTTTTCTCTCTGACGAGTTGCCATTTTTTAACTCCTCTCCGGGCTATTCACTTGGTGCCGGTCTTTTTATCGCCCGCGTGCCCGCGGAACGTTCTCGTCGGCGCAAACTCGCCCAGCTTATGACCCACCATCTCTTCTGTCATATATACGGGCACGAACTTGCGTCCGTCATGCACAGCCACGGTATGCCCCACCATATCCGGAAATATCGTAGATGCCCTCGACCAGGTTTTGAGCACCTTTTTTTCGTTCATCTCGTTCATCTGCTGCAATCTTGCCAGCAGTTTCGGATCCACGAAAGGCCCTTTTTTAACCGATCTGCTCATATCCTTCTCCTTATCCTACTTGTTCCTGCGCCGTACGATATATTTATCCGAAGCGTTTTTCTTCTTTCTCGTCTTGTAACCCAAGGTCGGCTTGCCCCACGGGGTTACCGGGCCGGGACGCCCGATTGGCGCTTTGCCTTCGCCGCCGCCATGCGGGTGGTCTACCGGGTTCATGACCGAGCCTCTGACTGTCGGGCGGATGCCCATATGGCGCTTCTTGCCTGCCTTGCCGATGCTGACGTTCTCCTGATCGATGTTGCCCACCTGGCCGATCGTCGCTTTGGCGTTCTGCAGTATCATGCGCACTTCGCCGGAGGGCAGGCGTACCTGCGCGTACGCGCCTTCCTTGGCCATCAGCTGCGCCGCGTTGCCCGCGCTGCGCACGAGCTGTCCGCCCTTGCCGGGCGTGAGCTCCACATTGTGGATCAGCGTACCCAGCGGAATATCCTTCAAATAAAGCGCGTTGCCCGGCTTGATGTCCGCCCCTTGCCCCGAAAGTATCGCGTCGCCCACGGCAAGGCCGTACGGCGCGAGGATGTACCGCTTCTCGCCGTCCGCATATTGCAAAAGCGCGATGTTGGCCGTGCGGTTCGGGTCGTATTCGATCGTGGCAACCTTGGCCGGAACGCCGTCCTTGTTGCGTTTGAAATCGATGATACGGTATTTTTGCCTGTTGCCGCCGCCATGATGGCGAACGGTGATGCGCCCGTATACGTTGCGGCCCGCTGTATTCTTGACCGGCTCAAGCAACGATTTTTCGGGCGTTGTGCAGGTGATCTCCTCGAATGCGGAGACGGTCATGCCGCGGCGGCCCGGTGATGTCGGTTTATAAATCTTGATTGCCATAGCGTTTCCTCCTTAAGCCTACTGCGACAGCGAATCGAAGAACTCGATGGACTTGGAGCTCTTCTTCAGCGTAACAAAGGCCTTCTTCGTTTCCGGTCTTCTGCCGACAAAGCGGCCCTGACGCTTCAGCTTGCCCATGTTGCGCAGCGTGTTGACCTTGGCGACCTTGACGCCGAAGATCTCCTCCACCGCGGTTTTAACCTGCGTCCGGTTGGCGCGCGTATCTACCAAAAACGCATATTTTTTGTTTGCGATATCGTCGTAGCTGTTTTCCGTGAGCACCGGTTTTAAAATGATGTCCCTTGCTTCCATTACGCAAAAACCTCCTCGACCTTTTTCACGGCGTCTTGCGTAATGACCAGCTTCGTGTAATTTAAGAGATCGTACACGTTGATGC
>CAYNFL010000194.1:0-1230 GCA_964396465.1 uncultured Christensenellaceae bacterium | reverse complement strand
GTCTTGACGCCCGGGATGTTGTTTGAAGCGCGCACAACGGCTTCATCGGCGATGCCGGTCACAATCAGCGCTTTGGCCGCGCCGAATCGATCAAGTATACCCGCCATGAGCTTGGTCTTGGGCGTATCCAGCTTGAGTTCGTCCAGCACGATGATATCCTGATCCGCCACCTTCATCGAAAGCGCGCTTTTGATCGCGAGCCTCCTGACCTTCCGGTTTACCTTCTGGGTATAGTCGCGTGGCTTCACGGCAAACACCATGCCGCCCTTTCTCAAAATCGGGCTGCGCGAAGAACCTTGGCGCGCGCGGCCTGTTCCCTTCTGGCGATAGGGCTTGATGCCGCCGCCGCTGACTTCCGCGCGCGTAAGCGCGCTCTGCGTGCCCTGGCGCCGTGCCGCCAGCTGCGCCACGACGACCTGATGCATCACCGCTTCGTTGACCTCGATGCCGAAAACCTCATCCTTTAAATCGATCTTGCCGGCTTCGGTGCCGTCCGTCTTATATAAAGATACCTTGGGCATGTCGTTCACATCCTTTTCTTCAGCTAAGCTTTTACGGCCTTGGTGATGGAAACCAGCGAGCCGCGCGGGCCGGGAACCGCGCCCCTGACCAGCAGCACGTTCTTATCCGCGTCCACCTCGACGACGGTTAAGTTCTGCACCGTGCAATTTACCGCGCCGCCGTGGCCCGGCAGATGCTTGCCCTTCACAACCTCGGAAGGGTCGGCGCACGCGCCGATGCTGCCCGGTTTACGCTTGTTCTTTGAACCGTGCGTCATGGGGCCCCTGTGCGCGCCGTACCGCGCGATAATGCCCTGCATGCCTTTTCCCTTGGAAATGCCATGCACATCGACGATATCGCCCTTTTCAAATACGTCCGCCTTGATCTCCTGCCCGAGTTCATATGCGTTCGTGTCTTCCACGTGGAATTCCCTGAGGCTGCGCTTTAAGGGAGCGCCCGCCTTTTTGATATGCCCCGCGACCGGCTTTGATACGAGTTTCTCGCGGATATCGCCGAAGCCCACCTGAATCGCGTCATAGCCGTCCGTCTGAGCGGTCTTTTTCTGTGTAACGACGCACGGACCCGCCTCAACGACCGTCACGGGAACTACCGTGCCGTCGGCGAGGAAGATCTGCGTCATGCCTAACTTTTTGCCTAAAATCGCTTTCATCTGCGCCTCCCCCTTAGAGCTTGATCTCTATGTCCACGCCGGAAGGCAGATCCAGCCGC
>CAYNFL010000193.1:0-3952 GCA_964396465.1 uncultured Christensenellaceae bacterium | reverse complement strand
GAGTATCTGCGCCGCGACCGCGCCCGCAAACACAAGCGGCGCGGTAAGCCGCCCGGAGAAATGCCCGCCGCCGCGCGGGTCGTTGAAGCCCGCGTAGCGTACAAAGCCCGTGCAATCCGCGTGACCGGGGCGGTTGATGCGCTGCGCGTAATCCTCCGAGTGTTGCTGTGTGTTGCGGAATATCACGGCAAGCGGCGTGCCCGTAGCAAAGCCGTCGAAGTAGCCGCTGACCACCTCGAAGTCGTCCGCCTCGCGGCGCGGCGTAGACCAGCGCTCGCCGCCCGCGCGCCGCCTGTCCAGAAACGCGCGCACCTTATTGAAGTCGATCACCGTGCCGGGCGCGATGCCGTGCATCACGGCCCCGATCATCGCCCCGTGCGATTCCCCGAATATATCGACAATAAAGCGCTTTCCCCATACGCTGCTCATTCTGTGTTCCCTCCCAGCATTTTTAAGTCTTCATAAAACCCCGGATAGGATTTATCGACGCACTGCGCGCCGTGTATCGTGATCCCCCGCTTTGAGGCCGCCGCCGCCACGGCAAACGCCATCGCGATGCGGTGGTCGCCGAAGCTGTCGATTTCGCCGCCCGTGATTCGCCCGCCGCGAATCGTCAGGCTGTCCTCTGTTTCCTCTGTGCGGATACCCACCGCGCTTAAGTTCTGCGCAAGCGCGCTCAATCGGTCGGATTCCTTGATGCGCAGCCGCGCCGCGCCATATATGCGTGTATTCCCCTGCGCGCAGGCCGCGGCAACGGCCAGCGGCGGCACGAGGTCGGGGCATTGCGATACGTCGATATCGATGCCGTGAAGCTGCGACGGGCGAACGGTTACGGCGTCTTCCTCGCGTGTGATGCCAGCGCCCATATCGGACAGTATTTTCGCAATTACCCGATCGGGCTGCAGCGAATCGGGGTTCAGCCCGGTCACGCGCATTCCGCCCGATATCGCGCCCGCCACGAGGAAAAACGCGGCCTGAGACCAGTCGCCCTCCACCTCAATCTCCTGCGGCTGATATTCCTGTCCGCCGCGCACAGAGAACAGATTGCCATCGCAGCGTATTTCCACGCCGAAACGGCGCAGCATATCGCGCGTCAAATCCACGTACCCGCGCGATTCAAAGCCGCCGATGACCTCGACGGTTGAATCCCCGCTCAGCAGCGGCAGCGCATAGAGCAGCCCCGTCACGAACTGCGAGCTCACGCGCCCGTCGATCCGGAAGCTGCCGGGCCTCAGCGCACCTGCCACCGTCAGCGGTAAATTCGCGCCGTATGGGCGGGTATAGCGGATTCCCTGCCCGTCGAATATCTGGATGTATGAATCGATAGGGCGCTGCGGCAGCCGCCCGCGCCCGGTAAACGTCCGCTCCCCGTCATATGCGCATGCCACGGGGATCATGAAGCGCAGCGTGGAGCCCGACTCCGCGCAATCGATCACCGCGCCGTTCTGCGGTTTCAGGCCGCCGCGCACCGCGACCGTACGGCAGCGCCCGCTTTGCGCGATCTCCGCCCTGCAGCCGAGCTGCGCGCACGCGTCCAATGTCGCGCGGATATCGCTCGATAAGTCCACATTGCGGATTACGCTCGTACCCTTGGCGAGCGCCGAGGCGATGATGGCGCGGTGCGCCGCGCTTTTGGAGGGCGGCACGCGCACTGTCCCCGCTAGCGCGCCGGGTAAAACCTTGATATCCATAAAGCTCCCTTTACAGGTAATTGATCATTTCAGAGGGGTCGATGTGGTGCAAAAACGATTCGCCCGGCTTTGAGATGAGCACGAGGCAGAGCATTCTGGCGGCGTTCTTCTTGTCCACGGCTATGCCGCGCAGCAGCTCTTCGCGGTCAAACGTGCCGATATCGTACGGCAGGCTGTACTTTTGCAGCACCGCCACGATGCGCGCGGCGGTGCCCTTTTCGGCCAGCCCCATGCGCTCGCTCGCTTGCGTAATCGCAACCATACCCATCGCGACCGCGCGCCCGTGCGACATATCGATCTTCTGTTGCGCGCAGAGCCGCTCGATACTGTGTCCGATGGTATGCCCGAAATTTAAGAGCATGCGCTCGCCCGCGTCGCGCTCGTCCGCCGCGACGATATCGCGTTTGATGCCGACGCACCGCGCGATCAGTTCTCCCATCTCGGGCGAATCCGCCTTGAGCGTTGCGCTCTCCTCCAGCATCGCAAACATTTCCGCGTCGCGTATCAGCGCATACTTGATCAGCTCCGCCATGCCGTCCGCGAACACTTCCTCCGGCAGCGTAAAGAGCGTATCCGTATCGGCGCAGACAAGCGCCGGATGGTAATACGCGCCCACGAGGTTCTTGCCCTCGTGCAGGTTGACCCCGGTCTTGCCGCCGATCGCGCTGTCGATCTGCGCGAGCAGCGTTGTGGGAACCTGAACATATTTCACGCCGCGCAGGTAGGCCGACGCCGCAAACCCCGCAAGGTCTCCCACGATGCCCCCGCCTATTGCGACGATGATGTCGGAACGCGTAAAGCCCTGCTGCGCAAGGCCGCTTAATACCCTTGACAGCGTCTTGATGCTTTTGGAGCCCTCTCCCGGCCTCACGGCAAAAACGCGGCACTGTGCGCCCGCTTCTTCCACTTCTTTCGTAAACCCCAAAGCGTACAGCGGTTCCACGTTGCCGTCGGTGATCACCGCAAACCGGCTCTGCGGGAACAATCCGCGCAGCTTTTCAGGCAGCGCACCCAGCAGCCCCGCGCCGATCTTCACCGGATACCGGTTTGTGCCCGCCTGTATGGACAGCTCTTTCATGGCCGAACCCCCTTGCTTGACATCTCTTCGAGCAGCTTTTGCAGCGCCATCGCGTCGCGCGTTTCGATCGCGCGTTGCAGCTTTTCGAGCGCCTGCTTAAACCGCTCGATGCTTTTTCCGAGATATTCTGCGTTATCGGTCAATAATCCTGCCCAGAGTGCGGCATTGATATCCGCGACGCGCGTCACCGCCTTATAGCTGCCGCCCGCGAAGCGCTCGCTGCCGCGGCAGCAATCGCACAGTGCCAATGCCACGATATGCGGCATATGGCTCACGTCCGCGATCACCTCGTCATGCTTTGCCGCGGTCAGCGTGGGCATATCGGTGCAGCCCAGCGCGTCTTTAATCACCACCGCCCACGCGAGCGCGCGGCTGCCCGTTTTGGATGTGGGTGTTAATATCAGCGGCGCGCCTTTAAGCATGTTCGCGTCGGAATGCGCGTAGCCTTTTTTTTCGCTGCCCGCCATCGGGTGCAGGCACAGCAGCTCGTGCTCGGAAGAAACAGCCTCCAGCACGCGCTCTACCGCCTCTTTTTTAAGCCCTCCCATTTCAGCGAACACACCGCCCTGGCGGATATAGGACTTTGCGCCTTCATAAAACGCCGCAACGCTCTCCGGCGGCAGACAGCACAGCACAAGGTCGTATACGCCCTCACGAAGCGCGGTAAACCCGCTGCGGATTACGCCTTCCTTCTT
Organism: uncultured Christensenellaceae bacterium; assembly: GCA_964396465.1. Taxonomy (GTDB): domain Bacteria; phylum Bacillota; class Clostridia; order Christensenellales; family SZUA-584; genus JAEWCC01. The sequence goes on along the minus strand of CAYNFL010000193.1, from coordinate 488 downwards.
CGCGCGTTCCAGCGTGACGCTGTCCAGATCAAACGCGTCGATATCGCGGCAGCCCGCCGCAACCATCGCTTTTGCGGCGGAACCGCCGATGATCCCCAACCCCGCGACGAGTATCCGGCCGCTTTTAAACCCGCTCCCGTCCATATTATACGCTCCGGCCGGTCAGCGCCGCGACGCCGCGAAGCTTTGGCATCAGCGCGCTGAATTTCTCGGGCATCAGCGACTGTTTGCCGTCGCTGAACGCTTCGGCAGGGTGATCGTGCACCTCGATCATCACGCCGTCAGCGCCTGCGCACACCGCGGCCAGCGCAAGCGGCTCTACCGCCCACCACAGCCCCGTCGCGTGGCTCGGGTCTACGATCACGGGCAGGTGACTTTGGCGTTTCACCACGGGCACGGCGGAGATATCGAGCGTATTGCGCGTCGCCGTCTCGAACGTGCGAATTCCCCTCTCGCAAAGTATCACATTCGGGTTGCCGCCGGACATC
>CAYNFL010000192.1:0-3962 GCA_964396465.1 uncultured Christensenellaceae bacterium | reverse complement strand
CCCCGTCTTCAACGATACCATTAGAAGTACCTTCGGCATGACCGCCGCCGCGCTCTTCGCGCTGCCGTTTGCCCCCCCGGCGCTTTTGAACCTGGGGTTTGTCCCATATCAGGAAAACGCATGTTATCTTTTTGAACAGCATGAGCCATGGTATTACGCCATCGAAGTAAACAATCCTCAATGGGGAAGCTGGGACGAAGGCTGCGATGTTAAGTTTTTCACGCCTTTGAGTGACGAATACCGCATTGTTATAACTTATGACATCGATGAAAGGAAGTTTTCTGTAGGAGCGGACGATAACGATGGAGGCGGCGCTAAGTTTGACTTCTTTGCTGACACGAATGAGCATGCGAACGGTTGGTGCAGCAACAATGAAATGACGCTTGAAGAATACTTTATCACCGCCTACAATGACCCCGGAATAGAGGATATATACCTGCATTCGGTTCAGCTGATGGAGCAGTACATCAGCGATACGTTCGGCATGAGCATCGACGAACTGTACGCGCTGCCCGCAGGAGAATAACGGTAGTATATAATCACAACCATACGCTCATAAATACAATTATGTGGTATAATTTATTATATTACAGCAACGTGACGAATACGGGCCGGTTTAGTCCAATGAGAAATCATTAAATATATCAATTGGAGGTAATATCAATGCTTGAGATTCTTGCGATCATTTGGCTGTGCAATAAAAACAAGGCTAACGCCTTAGCGCGCGGGCGTAAGCCGGGTGGCTTTACCGCCCTGACGGTGGCGCTTTGGTTCGGTATGGAATTCATCGGAGTCATACTCGGATTTGTGATCGGCATGGAAATTGGTGCGTACATATTCGGCCTGGGGTTTGCGATCGTGGGCGGGGTGATCTCCTTTCAGGTCGCGAAGAAATGCAAACCGGGAGATTATGTTGCACCCGCGGTAGCGGCTGTGGAAAACGCTGCGCGCAGCGCGCAGCCGCTGACCGCACCCGCGCGTGTCGATATTGTGCGCGAATCAAGCTTTGTGGGCGCGGTCGTGAGCTGGTCTTTTACGCTCAATGGCCAGTTCGTTGGCAGCTTGAGCAACGGCAAGGCCATGACAGCCTATACCAACCAGAGCTCAAACGTGCTCGTCGCGACGGATGCTTACGGTACTTCGCTTTCGCCGTTTGTATTTGACGCGCAAAGCGGGGGTTTTGTGGAACTGCATTTTAAAGCGAATCGGTTTTTGCCTGAGAAAAGCAGAGGGCTGATGGCGCCGGGTATACCGCAGCCTGCGCCATATGCGCCGCAGCCTGCGCCGGTTTCGCCACAGAGCGTGGAAGCTGCGCCACAGCCCGCACCTGCCCCAGGAACGGTGTTTTGCTCGAACTGCGGAACGGCGTTGAGTGAAGACGCGCAATTCTGTAACCAATGCGGCGCGCGCCGTTAACAGGCGTATCTTCTGGATAAATGATCCGAAGCAAAAAGATAAATGGGGAGATTCGCATATGAAAAAAATGCTGTACATATGGATGGCCGTATGGATGGCAGTTGGATTGGCGGCATGCAGCGTTCCCGCCGCGCGGCAGACAGATGAAATGGCAACTGTGCCCGCCATCAAAACACACGCGCCCACCACCGCGCAGGACGCGATTGCCGCCGCTTCTGCGAACGAGCTGCGCGGGATGATTGCGCAGTATCAGGCGGAGGCCAACAACGAGATGGTATACGCGGCGGCTTCAAAGCTTTTTGAACTCGATCCGTCCGATACGGACGCGTATATACAGGCGGCGGAAGCGCTTTATGCGATGTCGGCAGCGGACATCGACGAGATCAATCGCCTGCTGGCGCTGGGCAATGAAAATGCGAAAGACACAGCGGCGCTGACGGCATGGGCGGAGCAGCATCAGCCCGATTTCACCGTCGATATCCCATTCGCGCCGGATTATACCTCCGCAGGCGAGGTCAATACGGAGGGGATTACGGCGGGCAATCTGACCAACGCGTTTAAGCAGAACGACGGGTGGTACAGTGGCCTGCTTACAACGCAGGGGGACTGGATATACCTTGCTCGGATGGACGAGGACTTGGCGATCTATAAGATGCGCGCGGACGGTAGCGCGTATCGGCGTATCGGCGATGCCTGCGGCACCTGCCTCAACGTCGTCGGCGACTGGCTGTACTACATCAACAACAGCGACGGCTGCAAGCCTTATAAGGTGCGTACGGACGGCAGCATGCTAACGAAGATCAACGACGACAACTGCGCGTTTCTGTCCGTATCGGGGGATTGGATGTATTACAGCAACTTCAACGACGGCGGGTGCCTTTACAAAGTGAAAATAGACGGAACCGAGCCGACAAAGCTGACGGATGAAATCGTGATATTCCCGTGCGTTGCGGGAGAATGGGTATATTACTGCGAAAAGAAACCCGATAACCCCGGTTTTTGCCGGGTATCTGTGGACGGCGGCAAGCCGCAAACTATCATGACGGCTTCTTTAGGAAACTACTGTATTGAGGGCGATTGGGTATACTACAACAGCGGGGATACCATTTGGCGCGTTCACGGGGACGGCAGCGGGAATGAAGTGTTCTTTCAGAACTCCGAAGCGATCCCCGCTTTCAACATCGCCGGAGGGATGCTGTATATATCCGCCGGGATTAAATATGAGCAGGACGGCTATTCGATCGGCAACTTAATAGCCGCCGTTGATATGGAAAGCCGGGAGGTTGTGCAGAAAGTCGATTTCAATACCGAACCCATCTGCACCGGCACGGACGGCTGGATCTATTTTATGGACGACAACGAGGGACTGGCATGGTACAGTATGGATGCGGAAGGCAGAGAGGTAAAAAAGATCGAATAGCAGCAGAACGCCTTTATAACAGATATCGAAAAGCAAATTGAATATATACCGAATACCCGCAGAAAAATAACTTCGGCGGGTTTTTATTTGACAAAACAACACGGCAGGGGTATCATAAACCCGACAAAAACGCTCGGAATTTTGGATGACAAATAAGGTTGTGAAAGGGGTACCGCTTTGATCATATCGACGCGCGGAAGATACGGCCTGCGTGCGATGTTCGAGCTTGCCAAGGCGCAGGGCGCCATGCTGAGCATCAAGCAGATCGCATCCGCTCAAGGGTTAAGCGAGCAGTATCTGGAGCAGATATTCGCGAAGCTCAAGGCGGCCGGCCTCGTGGAAAGCACGCGCGGCGCGGGCGGAGGTTACAGCCTTGGCAAAGCACCCGGGAAGATTACAGTGGGCAGCGTGCTCGTCGCGCTGGAAGGGGAGCTTTCTCCGGCTGAATGCGTGGGCGACGACGCAATGGAATGCAAAAATGTGGGCTGCTGCACCACACATGTGATATGGCAAAGGATTTACGACGGGTTCAACAGCGTGATCCATTCCATTACGCTGAAAGACATGCTGGACGATTATGAGCGGCTGGGCGAAACCCGGCCTGAAGCAAAGGATATCAGGTGCTAGGTTATGGGAATCTACCTCGATCACGCGGCGACTACATATACGGATAAACGGGTGCTGGAGAAGATGCTGCCGTTTTTTACAGAAACGTTTGGCAATCCTTCCAGCGTACATGGCTACGGGCGCGAAGCCGAAAAAGCGGTAATGGCAGCCCGCGTGCAGACGGCAAAAGCCATCGGCGCGTCGGCAGAGGAGATCGTGTTTACGTCGGGCGGCACGGAGAGCGACAATTGGGCGCTGCGCGGCATCGCGGAAAAACAGAAGAGCGGACACATAATCACATCGCGCGTGGAGCATCACGCGGTGCTCGATACGTGCCGGTTTTTAGAGACGCAGGGTTTCGATGTGACGTATCTGCCCGTGGACGCATCGGGCATGGTGAGCGAGAAAAGCGTGCTTGAAGCGCTGCGCGAGGACACGATACTGATCAGCATCATGTTCGCGAACAACGAAACGGGTACGCTGATGCCCGTTCGCGAGATCGGGCATATCGCAAGGGAAC
>CAYNFL010000191.1:0-4015 GCA_964396465.1 uncultured Christensenellaceae bacterium | reverse complement strand
GAGCAGGGGTGGGCGGTCCCGGACACCCAGGCCAACTTCGTCTGGCTGCCGCTGGGGGAGCAGACCACGGCCTTCGCGGAGGCCGCCCAGCAGGCAGGGCTGACCGTGAGGCCGTTCGCCGGCGAGGGCGTGCGGTGCACGGTCGCCGAGACCGGGGCCAACGACCGGCTGCTCGAGGTAATGGGCAAAAACACGCCGTTGATGGAGTCCTTTAAGCTGGCCGACGACGTGCTGCGGCAGGGCATACAGGGCATCACCGATCTTATCATCAAGCCCTCGCTCGTGAACCTCGATTTTGCGGACGTGCGCACCGTTATGATGGAACGCGGCATCGCGCACATGGGCATCGGCGTGGGATATGGCGACAATAAGACGATGGATGCGGTCAAACAGGCAATACAAAGCCCGCTGCTTGAAACGAGTATTGAAGGCGCGCGGGGCATACTATACAACGTAACCGGCGACCCCACGATCGGCTTGCTGGAGATCGAAGAGGCCGCGAACCTGATTCGGCAGGCAGCCGATCCGGAAGCAAACATATTCTTTGGCGCGGATACGGACGACAGCCTCGAGGACGAGGTGCACATCACGGTAATCGCGACAGGCTTTGGCGGCATCAAGCGCCCGAAAGCGCCGGAGGTGCACGAGGAGATCAACATGCCGGAAGATATGGATGAAAGAGGGTTTATTCCCGTCAAACAGCCGGAGCGCAAGGAGCCGATACTCGGCATGTTCAACGATTCGGGGAACGACCTCGACATTCCGCCGTTTCTGCGCCGGAAAAAGGTCAAGCGGGACTTTTAAATATTTACCCGCTGCCTTCAAGCGGCGGGTTTTTTGTGCCGTGGATATGAAAGCGAAATATTGATAAGGACGATACGATGAACATACTGTTCTTTTTAAAACCCAAGGCCGATCTGGTTTATATCTATGATCATTATACGTTGCGCCAAGCGCTCGAGAAAATGAAACACCATGGCTATGCCGCAATTCCGGTGATCAACAAATCGGGGCATTATGCGGGTACGCTGCGCGAAGGCGACATGCTCTGGGCGGTGCTGGAGCATTCCGCATACGACAATCATGAGCGTGAGCAGCATATCGTAAGGGATATACTCAAGGGCAGACAGAACGCGCCCGTCAACGTCAACGCAGCCATTGAAGACCTGCTGCTGATGGCGATGAACCAGAACTTCATTCCCGTAACGGACGATCGAGGCCTGTTTATAGGCATCGTGACACGCAGCGATATTATGCAGTATTATTATGACAAGCTGAAGGAGTGCAATGATAAGGACGGGCAGTATAAAAAGAGCCTGGATATCGGCAGCGGCGGAAATTAAAAAATATTACGCCAACAATACGATTAAATAGATATTTTTCGATAAGAAAACCAGATGAAAATCCACTTTTTTTGTCGAATCTATATACAATATACGTCAAATATGTGATACTATTAAGCGCAGAGGGTGTAAATCGCGTAGGGCGGTCAAACAATAGACAGATGAAAAGTTGCGTAATTCCTGTCAGTATAATTCTTTGCGGCGGGAATAGCATAAACGCATGGGATAGAAGAAAAAATTCCAACGGCAGCATTGTTACCGGCTGGGTGCAAGGCCAGCGGGTATGAGCTGGGCAAAATGCTTGTAGCCGAAGTTCTCTATAGATAAGGCAAAGCCTTTTCAAGTGAGGATAGGGAATTTTTCGGAAGCAGGAGATTGCAGTTTAATGTTACCGTAATGAATAATATTTAGGGGGGGATTATTATGTATGGCGTAATGGGAACCGGCGAAATTAGCGTTCCTGAATCGGGCATACGTAAGCGGCGTAAGAGGTTACTGGAAAGCCTTTATGTGGAACAACGAAAACTGGAAGCCATGATCGTTGATTTGTTTAACAAAGGCCAACACGATCTTGGCAAAGAACAGATGATTTTAAAACAAAGCAGAAAATTGGATCAACTCGTTATTGACGAGATGATGCTGGAAGAAATACTCAATAGAACGGAATAAATACTATAGATGGCGCAATAAGCGTCTGTTTTATTGTTGTTTTGCATCGCGGTAAGGTTGAGGGCCCGCGGTGCGGTATTTTAAGGGGTAAGTTATGCAAAAGGAACGGGCGGCGCGTATTAACTCCTTTTCCCCGGAGATGCTGGACGCGATTCCAAGCATGGTTCGCATGGTCGATGAAGAAGGCGCGGTAATATATGCGAACAACGCCATGGTATTGCGCTTCGGAGAGGATGCGGAACCAAAAAAGTCGTGCACGGCGGTTCGGTGCGGGGAATGTGTGGCAAAGCGCGCGATACGGGACGAACGCAGGTATGCGACAATTTCCAGATCGCGCGGGCGCGTATATTCGATTGACGCGGGGCCGGTGTCGTTTGACGGCTTCGTATATGCCCTTGAAGTATTTACGGATATTACCAAAGAGCAGAAGCTAAAAGAAAAGCTGATGGACAACAACTCGCGCATGATGAAGGATCTGGAGATTGCGAGAAGTCTGCAGTTTTCCATATTGAGGCATAATCTTCCTGACATTGAAGGATACCGTTTCGCCGCGGAGTTTCTTCCTTGCGAAGCGCTGGGCGGTGATATGTACGATTGTTTTCTGATGCGTGACGGGCGCATTTTTATGTATATTGCGGACGTTTCGGGGCACGGCGTGATGCCCGCAATGCTGACCGTATACCTTCGTCAGGAAATGTTCGCGCAATGTAAAACGCCAGGCATTTCACCCTCGCGCGTATTGCGTAACATTCAGGATTCATTTGAGGAGCTGCGCACAGAAGAGAGCATATACATCACGATATTCGTGATTGCGATCGATCCGGAGACGGGGGAGTATACCTGCGCTAACGCAGGGCACAGCGTGCCGCCGCTGATTGCAGGCCCAAATGGCGTGAGAGAACTGTTTTTGCCGGGTACGCCGGTGTGCCGCTGGGTGGAGACTGCGAACCGGGAGGAGCAGCAAGGGGTTCTGGCGCGCGGGGAAAAGCTGTTTTTATACACGGATGGATTGGACGGAATTCATACGGACAGCGCTTCAAACCGGGATCTCTATGAGATACTTTTAAGTTCAGGCCTGCACGATCGCAGACTGCTGGAAGATATTAAAAAGAACTTTACGCGTACGCGTGCGGACGACGTAACGATGCTGCTGTGTGAACGTGAGTAATAAGCATCCCAAATATTATTTCCTGAGGCATACCGCTTTCATTCGGTCAGGTTACATACAACATATTTACATATTATATGTATTTGCGTAGTTTTTTATATGTCTGAATTGTAACATTTCAGAAGAGTCGCTTGAAAACAGAGAGATAATATGTTATTTTTTGTGACAGTGCGTATAACAGGCTTTTGCCGGATAAAGAAGGTCAGGTAATGCTTGACTTCTATATTGATGGAGAATGGGAAACTGATGAAAAAGTGGATGAGCAGATTATTCTTAAACCGAAAAGAAACAGACGAAGTGGAGGCCGATTCCGCTGGGGAGGAGAATAAGAGCTTAGAAAACGAAACGCCGGAGGCGATTTCCGGCGATACGGAACCGCCTGAGAATTCCATACCTGATGCGGATACGGAGCCTGACACACCTGATACGGAGGCAGTGGCTGCTGAGCAGCCGGAGGGTGCCGTACCTGCGGATACGGACATTAACGCACCTGATACGGAAGAAGTCGATGCAGAGCGGCCTGAGGATTCCACGCCCGCGGAAGGCGGGGATGGGAAGCCCTTTACGATTTTTTTGAAAAAAAATAAATTTCCAAAGCAGAAAAAAGAAAAAAAGCAATGGGGTACAAAGAAAACAGAGCCTGTTGCGGCTGAAGCGCTTTCCGATAACGAGGAACACGCGGAGAATCCCAAACCCGTTGCGCTTGCGGAGCCTGCTATGCATGATGCGGAGGAAATCGCCGGGGAGCGGACAGAGAAGTCAACACCTGCAGAAAGCGGAACTAAAAAATCCCGGAAGTTTTTATTATTTTCGAAGCAGAAAAAAGAGAAAAAGC
>CAYNFL010000190.1:0-4030 GCA_964396465.1 uncultured Christensenellaceae bacterium | reverse complement strand
ATATCGTCGCTGCGCCCCAGCACCTTATCCATGCGCGCCATCGTGCGCCCGCAGCCGCATTTTTCGATGTGCAGCGCTGTAATATCGCGCGTGCGGTAGCGAATCAGCGGTATACCGTACTTGTCGATCGTCGTGATGACGAGTTCGCCCTTTTGCCCGTAAGGCAGCGGCTCCAAAGTCTCGGAATCAATGATCTCCGCGAGGAAGAAGTCCTCCGAGATATGCAGCCCCTGTTTGTATTCGCAGTCCGATGCGACGCCCGGCCCCATGATCTCCGAAAGGCCGTAGATGTCGATCGCGAGCACCCCCAGCCGCTGTTCGATCTCGGTTCTCATCGCTTCCGTCCACGGCTCCGCGCCGAATACGCCGCCTTGCAGCTTTAATGAACTGCGCGGTATGCCCATCTCCTCAATGTTCTCCGCAATGTTCAACGCATACGAAGGCGTGCACGCGAGTATCGTCGTGCCAAAGTCCTGCATCAGCATGATCTGCCGCTTGGTGTTGCCGCCCGACATGGGCACCGTCGCCGCGCCGAGGCGCTCCGCGCCGTAGTGCGCGCCGAGGCCGCCCGTGAACAGCCCGTAGCCATAAGCCACCTGCACGATGGAATCCTTGGTGCCGCCCGCGAATGTGAACGTGCGCGCCATGAGGTCCGCCCAGTTGTCGATGTCGCGCTGCGTGTACCCCACCACGGTCGGCTTGCCTGTGGTACCGGACGAGGCGTGGATGCGCACGATATCGTGCATATCCGCACAGAACAGACCGAACGGGTAGTTATCGCGTAAATCCTGCTTCAGTGTAAACGGCAACCGCTTTAAGTCGTCAAGCGACTGAACGTCCTCCGGCTTGATACCCTTTTCGTCAAAAGCTTTCTTGTAGAACGGCACGCGCTCATAAACGCGTTTCACGGTTTCCTTTAGCTTTTTCAACTGTAATTCGTAAAGCTGCTCCCTGTCCATGCATTCGGCAGCCTGATTCCAGTAATTCATACAACCCTCCAAAAACTTTATTGTTGGTAACCTTTCTCGAACGCATCGAGGTTCAGCTCCACAAATTTAGGAGGCACCGTATCCTTGATCGCGTTCTGAAAAGCCTGCTTATCAATATTCATATGCTTTGCCATCACCCCGAGCAGCACGATGTTGACCGCTTTTGCGCTGCCCGCTGCGGTTGCGAGCGAGAGCGCATCGACAAACACCGCATCCGGCACAGCCGCAAGTATGCGCTGCTCGATATCCGCAGGATATGCTTCCGCGCCGGTGATCACCGGCATCGGAGCGATCTCCTGCGAGCCAATAAACATACGGCCGTTTTTTTTCAAACGGCTCATCCACCTCAAAGCTTCCAGTTTTTCGAACGCCAATATCACATCCGCGCTGCCGTCATCGATGACAGGCGCGAAAACCTTATCCCCGTACCGCACGTGCGTCACGACGCTGCCGCCGCGCTGCGCCATGCCGTGCACCTCGGACAGCTTCACATCATACCCCAGCGATTCCGCCATTTTGCCGAGCACCCGGCTCGCGAGCAGCGTGCCTTGCCCGCCCACGCCCACAATCAATATATCCGTCATATCAGTTACCTGCCGTTTCAATCGCGCCAAACGCGCATACCTTTTCGCAAAGCCCGCATGCCGTGCACAGCGAGGCATCGATGCGCATGCCGCTCTCTTCTTTTACAATCGCCGGGCATCCCAGCTTCATGCATACGCCGCACTTTTTGCATTTGTCCGTAATGACACATACGGCTTTATTGCCCTTTTTATTCAGCAGTGCGCATTCGCGCTTCGCGATCACCACGCTGAGCTCCCCGCGCGACGTTTCTTCCTTCAAAACCTGCTCGATCGCCTTTACGTCGAAAGGATCGACAACGCGAATATTTTTGACGCCGATCGCGGCCAGCAGCGCAGGAATTTCCACCGCGCAGGCGATATCGCCCTTGATATTTTTACCCGTGCCGGGGTGCTCCTGATGCCCCGTCATACCGGTCGTGGAGTTGTCGAGTATGATCACGGTCGATGTCGCGCCGTTGTATACCATTTCCACGATGCCCGGTATGCCCGAATGAAAGAACGTCGAATCTCCGATCACCGATACGAGCTTGCGCGCAAACTCTTTGCCGCGCGCCTTCTCCAGCCCCATCGCGACCCCAATGCTCGCGCCCATACAGACGCACGTATCGATCCCTTGAAGCGGCGGCAGCGCGCCCAGCGTATAGCAGCCGATGTCGCCCGTCGCCGTAAGGTCGAGCTTCTTGATCGCGTAGAACACCGCGCGGTGCGGGCAGCCGGGGCACATCACAGGAGGCCTCTGCGGCAGCGCGCCGGGATCCATGGTTTCAGTCTTTTCTCCGTCGATGCGCTCCTTGATCATATTGACGCTGTACTCTCCCTGCACCGTGAAAATATCCTTCCCGGTGACAGCGATACCCATCGCCTTGATCTGGTTTTCAAAGAATGGCTCGAGCTCCTCAACGACGTATAGCTTTTCCACGCCCGCGGCAAACTCGCGGATTTTTCTTTCGGGCAGCGGGTATACCATGCCCAATTTCAGCGTACTCGCCTCGGGCAGCGCTTCGCGCACGTACTGGTACGCGACGCCGCTCGCGATTATACCGATGCTTTTATCGCGGTATTCGATGCGGTTGACCGCCGCCGTTTCCGCGTACGCTTTGATGCCCTTCATGCGCTGTTCGACGACGATATGGCGCTTTTTCGCCATGCCCGGCATCATCACGTATTTGCCAATATCCCTTATATACGCTTTAAGCGGGATTTCCTGACGGTCTCCCGTATGTACTTCCGTCAAAGAATGCGAAAGGCGCGTTGTGGAGCGTATGGTTACGGGCGTATCGAACTGCTCCGAAAGCGCAAACGCGAGCATCGCCATTTCACGGGCTTCCGCGCTGTCCGATGGCTCCAGCATCGGCACGTGTGCGCTGCGCGCGTATAAGCGCGAGTCCTGCTCGTTCTGGCTCGAGTGCATTCCCGGGTCGTCCGCGACGATGAGCACGAGCCCGCCGTTTATGCCCGTATACGATACGGTAAACAGCGGATCCGCCGCGACGTTGAGCCCGACGTGCTTCATGCAGCAAAGCGCCCTCGCGCCGCCGATGGATGCGCCGATGGCGACCTCCAAGGCGACCTTCTCGTTGGGCGACCACTCGGCGTAAACGCCTTCGTATTTTGCGATGTTTTCCGTAATCTCCGTGCTGGGTGTTCCGGGGTATGCCGTGGCGACCGTCACGCCCGCCTCATAGGCACCTTGCGCAAACGCTTCGTTGCCCGACATCAGTTTTTTCATGCATATCTCCAAATTTTAATACTTACAAGCCAATAAACGCCCCGTGCTTCACAGCGGTTCGTATATAACGATGATTATAACGTAACAATAAATAAAAATAAAGCCTTTATGTGATATTCCTTTGCCGTCCTCAGGCAAAACAGTTAGGGCTGCCGTCGGCAGCCCCAGCATATCAGCTCTTTTGGTTGTTTACTTCGCCAGTACCTTTTTAAGCTTCGCAAAGCGCGGCATGCCATCCTCGAAGGGCAGGTTCGTGCTGCCTTGAATGAGCGGCAGCGCGTAATCGATGTAGCCTTGCGTAAGGCCGAACCCGTCTGGCGTGATCCACTCGTCCGGAATCTTTTTCTCCTTGTTGGCGACTTCCGTTAAATTGATCAGCTTAATATCGCATTCGTATGCCTTGCCCGGCTTGCGCTCGAAAGCAACCATAAGGTCGGTCTTGCCTTCCACAGCCGCTTTGACGGCGGTCTGCCCGGCGAGAACCGCCTCGTCGATATCCGTCTTGGAAGCGATGTGCGCCGCGCAGCGCTGCAGCAGGCTGAACTCAATCGCGCGCACCTTCGCGCCTGACCTCTCGCGCACAAAGTTCGCAAGCGTGTAAGCGAGGCCGCCAAGCTGCGAATGGCCGAAGGAATCCTTGCTCTGCGCGAGGTTTGTGCCGTACTCGGATATATATTTGCCGTCCTTGTCCTTGATGCCCTCGGACGCCGCGACGAGCGCGTTGCCGT
>CAYNFL010000189.1:3660-4055 GCA_964396465.1 uncultured Christensenellaceae bacterium | reverse complement strand
ATTGCTGAAAAGCAAGAACAGCCGGTGCTGTTCATCCGCACCATCACCGCCGTAGCCAATCTTCCGCAAGTGATTGGTACAGCATACGGCGTGATCGCGCAGTACATGGCGGAGATCGGCCAGCCGCCCAAGGAAGCGCCCTACACCGCCTATTACAACATGGATATGGAGCACCTCGATGTGGAGATGGGTTTCCCCGTCGCACAGCCGCTGCCCGGCAAAGGCGACATCAAGGCGGGCATCATCAGCGCGGGTAAACAGGCTTCGTGCGTATACCACGGCCCATACTCCGGTATGGGGCCGGCCTACGAGGAACTGACCGCAAAGGTGAATGAAAGCGGCGGTATCCCGACCGGCATTTGCTACGAGTTCTATTACAACGCACCCGGAGAGGT
>CAYNFL010000189.1:2198-3650 GCA_964396465.1 uncultured Christensenellaceae bacterium | reverse complement strand
CCCGACAGCGAACTTATGACGAAGATCATGTTTCCGCTCAAATAGCGCGGTTCACGCGGAAGGAGGCGCCTATGGAAAAGCGGAATATGACGCGCTGATTAAAAAGCTGTACTTTCCTTCCTCAAAGCAGCCGGAGATCATACCCGTACCCGTATTATGCTATGCGATAATGTGGCTTCGTGGTGGGCTTACTAATCGTCCCGAAATGAAAAAGCGCCGCGAGGCGCTTTTTATTTTCTAAAAACTTGGGCCTGCCGAGTCGGTTTCCTGCGGGATGGGCTTGTTGCGTTCCTCCCGAAGCGGGCCGGGCAACACCTGATTTTTTCCCGTGACGAGGCCTTGCACGAGTATGCCCGCCACCGACGCGATAAGCGAGCCTCCCGCAATCAGGTATCGGCAATCAGTCAAAAACCCCGCCAGCGGCGTCAGTACATTGCCGGAAAACGCGTCCGGATTGACCCCTTCAAAGTACAGGAACAACCCCGCAAATACGGCGATGCACGCGCCCAATATTGAGGTAAATACGATCACCCCCGCTTTTTTGTAGACCAGCGCAAGCAGCCCGGACACCGCGCAAAGCGCGAAGCACACCGGTACAAGAAACGGCACTGCGGTAAGATTCAGCGCGTAAACGGTATAGAGCAGCAGCAGCGCCGCTCCCAGCACTCCCGCGAAAAAGCCCGCCACACGCTTGAAGAATAGCAGCAGTATGTATACCGAAACGCCCGCGCCGCCCATAAACAGCCAAGTTTCCATGGCGTTCAGGTGCAACACGGGAAGCATAAACGCCCACAGCGAAACGAGCGTAACGAGTGTGCCGCAAAGCGGCAGCAAAAACCGCGCAAGCTTGTATCCAAAAAGCAAGTAAACAAGCCCTATAACCAGCGCCCCTGCGCCGCTGGCCAGTATGGCACCCGATAGATCCATATCAATCCCTCATTCAGCAGCGGCCGTCTTTGCTTTCTTTTTGCTCGTCACCGCAAGCTGTATCACGAGCCCCGCCACAAACAACACCGCCAGTGAAATCAAGTATACCGGCGAGGAGAGTTCTGTATAAGCGGACGGTTCGCTCAACGAAACCGCAGGCACTTTAATAGGCCCGATGATGATCTGATATGCGGCCATCGCAAGCGCCGAAGCGCCGATAAACGCGGTGAACACCGAGAGCAATATGCGCCGGAAGTTGAGCGTCAGCGAACCCAACACGCAGCATATGATGAGCGCCGGAATATAGATATACCATAAAAACAGGTTCAAATTGAATACATCAGCAATCAGCAGGCACAAAGCGACGCCTGCTCCAAAGCCGATAAAGAATATGCCGACGTAAAACAACAGTACGAAAAGCAGCGCAGCGACGACGCCCACGCCCAAACTGATGAACAGTACCAGCGTATCGGTAAGGGTAGGCGCCAGTATCGGCAGCAACGTATAGGCCAGTATGAAGCCTCC
>CAYNFL010000189.1:0-2188 GCA_964396465.1 uncultured Christensenellaceae bacterium | reverse complement strand
TATACCGCGACGATGATTTTAGCCCACCGGCTGCCGAAGAAGCACAGCGCCACGCCCACCAGGATATAGCCGATTAATACGAGGATCGCCATAGTCTCACTATCCATACCCGTACTCCTTTTTTTTGATTTATTGTATCACAGCAAAGGTAAAAAAGCACACCTTTTTGTACAGGGGGGCGGCGCTTATATCAGCAGGCACATGCCCGGCCCGATGCGTTCCCCCTCCTCGATGAAGTTCTTTTCGCACAGCGCACCTTCGGTGATGCGATGGCTCGCCGCGATGACCTTGAGGGTTTCCCCGTCGCGCACATAGTAGCGCTTGCCCGTTACCGCGGGTATGCGTAAATGTGCGCCTGTCTGCGGCTCCGCGATACCGTTCATATCGTTCGCCCTTTGCAGAATTCGCATCGTGAGGCCGGTTTTCTGCGCGATGCCGTACAGCGTGTCATCCGGCTGCACCACATATTCGGCATATCTGAAACGCGGCGGGGCTGCAGGCTGCGCCGCTTCTTCGCAGCAGAAACAATAGTTCTGATCCGGTATCGTCAGCGTCATGCCGCAAGCGAGCGTATCCGGGTTCAGCTTATCGTTGGCGCGCACGATCATACATACCGGCACGCGGTATCGCGCGCTTAACAGCTCCAGCGTTTCGCCGCGCCGCAGCCTGTGAAACGACTCCATAGAATCACCCCGGTATATGCATATGAACATTGTACGGGCTATATGAGCGAAGCGATCAGCGCTTCGCATTGTTCCAGTGAAATATCGACGGGGTTCTTGCTCATTGAGGAGCCCATCGAGGCTTTGGCGAGTTCGGATATGGTTTGATGCGTTACGCCGAGTTCCCCCAACCTTGCGGGAAGATTGAGGTACGCACAGAGCGCTTCCACTGCATCCGCCGCGGCGAGCGCGGCTTCCTTCTCATCCGGCAGCGCCTGCCCGGTGATCGCGCGCCCCATCGCCGCGTATTTGACGCAGCCGCGCGATATGTTGTAGCGCATCACGTGCGGCAGCAGCATGCCGCAGGCGACGCCGTGGCGAACCCCCAGCAGCGCACCCAGCCCCGCGCCGATGCCGTGCGCCGCGCCCAGCCCCGCGTTCGCAAGGCACATGCCGCTTGCCATTGAGGCAAGCGCCATCGTCTCGCGCGCGTCCATGTCGTTTCCGTCGTCGTATGCGCGTCGCAGCGCGGCAAGCGCGCGCGGCGCGTGATACAGCGCCATCGCGTCACAGAAGGGGTTGGCCTTCTTGGCTGTATAGCTCTCGATGAGCTGGCAAACTGCGTCCATGCCCGAAGCCGCGGTGATATCCTTTGGCACGGATACCGTCAGCTCCGGGTCTACCAGCGCGATGCGTGTGAGCATGCGGTCGTCGCGGATACTCTTTTTAAACTGCTCCTCACGCGACATCACAACGGCGTTCTTCGTGACCTCGGTACCCGTCCCCGCCGTCGCGGGCACGGCGATAAACGGCAGCGGATCAATATCCAGTTTCCTGTCGCCCACGCCTTCAAGGTAATCACGAACGCTGCCGCCATTGGGGATCACCGCCGCCGCGGCCTTGGCCGTATCGAGCGCGCTGCCCCCGCCGATACCTATGACCGCATCCGCGTCCGCCTGTTTCGCGGCACCGACCGCTTCGTCCACCGACTTTACAGTGGGCTCGCCCGATACGCATGCATAAACGCGGCATTCCGCGCCGCCGTGCCGTAAGCCTTCGGCAAGCGTATCTACCGCGCCTGTGCGCGTTACGGAGCCTCCCGCAACGATAAAAAACCGCCTGCCCAGCGGTAAGCAGAGCGCGGGCAGCTTAGAGAGCGCGCCGCGACCGAATACGATTTTCTGTGCTGTGCTAAATTCAAAACCCATTGCGTTATCCTTTGCTGCGCTGCAGCGCGACGAGCGAAGCCACATCCGTCGAGCGCCCCGCGGCACGGCAGCACTGCTCTGTAAACCGTCCCTTTCCGTCCGCGCCGTGCCCCAAAAGCAAGTAGGGCGCGGGCTGTGCGCCGTGCCCGCCGCTGTCGGAAAACGTGTAGTGATCCGACACGATGAGCGCGCTATAAGGCGCCTTCACCTGCGCGAAGAAGGGGCGTATGAAGTGTTCGTCGATCGCTTCGATCGCCTTCATTTTGCCCTCCGCGTCGAGCTCGTGCGAGAGGTCGTCGAGCTTTTGGATATGGATAT
>CAYNFL010000188.1:0-4081 GCA_964396465.1 uncultured Christensenellaceae bacterium | reverse complement strand
GAAATTTCCCATAAGCAGCCTTGTTGCGTTTTGTATTCTGTTTCAATATCGCTGCTGTCACGCAACCCCTGAGCGATTTCCTTACATGCCGTCAGACCGAAACAAAGACAGAGTACAAGTATCATCAGAATAATCTTCTTCATATTATCTTTCTCCAACGCTTTATTTGACTAATTGAATATCCGACAACAGTATTACAGATTGTTTGCGTATTTGGTTTATTATACCATTGTCTGGTGATACTGTCAAACATAGAACGATCCGGCTCGATGCTTCCCTTCTCCATGCATGGCTTACCTGCGGCTTTCAGCGGTTTTATTTGCCGCGTATCTGCCCGCGCATGGGGTGTGTGGTGGTATCGCGCCGGATCGTCCGGGTGTGAGGCTATGGGGTGATGCGCGGCGGATCAGCCGTCCGCCGCAAGCGGCAGCGCTTGCAGCTTCTCGTACGCGCGCTGCTGCGCAAGGTTGATCGACTGCCAGCCGAATTTATTTGCACGGTATCGGCTGCGTTCCAGCGCTTCCCGCGCCGCCTGCTTCGCTTCGTCGTCAAAGGCCTCGGGGTGTTCCGTCACAAAGTCGCACGCGCTTGATAGCGCGTCGCCCGACAGACTAAGCAGGTACGCCGTGTCGATCTTACCCTCCTGTTCATAGCGCGCGATGTTGTACTCCGCAACGTAACGCTCCGGCCCGACCGCCATGACCGCGCAGAAGTATAGCAGCGCGGTGACGGCGAAAAGCGGCATCAGCTTGACTTTGTCCGTGTACACGCGTACGAGCATGATGAGGTTCAATATCACAAGCAGCAGCATGAACGAGTGCGACAGGAACCGCGAGACGGTGGCGCCGAACGAAAGCTCGTATATCTGCATACGCAGGTGCGACGATGCGAGTATCACGAAGTTGAACGCGACGAGCAGCGTATAAAGTACCTTTAAGTATACTTGCGGCTTGCCGTCGCCGCGCTTTGCCGTAAACCGCATCGCGAGGCCGAGCAGTATGAAGTTAAGGCACGTGATGAATATCAGCTCTCCGAAGCCGCGTACCGCGTACGCCGCGCTTGTGAGCCCGAGCACGCTTTGCAGCGTTTCATGCGGCACAAAGAAGTAGCTGAACTGTATCAGGGCGAATATCACATAGATCGCGGAGACCATCGTGAGCGCGACCGCGGACGTCACGCCCTCCACGGGCCTTCTGTCCTTGGATATCAGCGCGGCCTTCATACCGATGAGGTTTTCGCGCTTCGCATTGGCCGCCGGGGCGGCAATCACCGAGGCGCCGAATAGGAACAAAAGGCCGTACAGTAGTATATCATCGAAACGGATGCTCGCAAAGAACTGCCACACGTGCGCGGCGACATTGGGATCGGCAGTGATCAGTATCGGCACGATCACGATCAGCAGCGCGAGTCCGACGAGCAGCCCCACGACGGCGCTTTTGCGGCTACCGCGGCTGTTTTTGAATACCGCGTTGACCGCGCCCGCGACGAAGCTGCCGATGCATATCAGCACGCGGTTGAACACGCCAAAGAACATGTCGAGCAGAAACGCGGGCTGATGCCACCGATGCAGCGCGGTGCCGGAAAGCGCGAGGTACTGCACAAACATCACGAACAGTATCGCCAGTATGCCAAGGCCGGCCAGCACCCCGCCGCCGGTGAATGTCATCACGCCGATGGATATCACGGGGATGCACGCAAGGTACATCGCAGGCTCCTCCCGAAAGCGCTTGACAATAAAATCGCTTTTGTTGATCCACGCGAACGCGTAAACGAAAAGTACGAAGCACAGCACGTTGAGCCCGATCGCCTGCTTTGCGAACAGGTATGAAAAAAGCGCGCCGAAAACCGCCGCGCTGACGAGCAGCCGCGCGCCCAGCTTCGTTACAAAAGAAGGCTTATACGCATCACTTGTTATACTTTCCATTGTTCTTGCCCTCCTTGCCGTTGGCCTTTTTTTCTGCTGTTTTATTTTCTTCAGTAGATTCGTGCTTCTTTACCGTACTGTTTTCCAGAAAGTATTGATAGAGATATGCCGTATCGGTCACAACATTCACCTTCCTTTCCCTGACGGGATCATACCATGCATAATTAACTCTTGTCAATTAATATTTATTGTATTTCGATAACTTATTTATGTGCATCAATACTTCGAATGATTCATTTATTTTTTTCCATTAGCATCGCAAGCCTTACAGTCCGCACAATTGGTTATGCGGCATATACGGCACTGCACAAAACTCCGGCAATGAGCGCCGGATCGCCCGTCTGTGCCCAGTTGGGTATCGTTTCACTGCTTGCGATGACGACATAGAAGCTGTTGACGGTGTTTCCGTCATTGCGAGCGCAGCGTACCCCAGGGCACTTACGCGGCAATCCAGATATACCATGCCTCCCTCTGAAGACTACCCCGAAGGGGTGGACTGGGAGGTGGCGCGGCACAGCCGTACCAGAGGGAAAGATAACACAAAGCCGGGCATAGGCACTGCCGCTACCCCATCATCCAGCCCACGCCCTCGTCATTGTAATCGCAGCGCATCATTATGTATTT
Organism: uncultured Christensenellaceae bacterium; assembly: GCA_964396465.1. Taxonomy (GTDB): domain Bacteria; phylum Bacillota; class Clostridia; order Christensenellales; family SZUA-584; genus JAEWCC01. The sequence continues at coordinate 1,533 of CAYNFL010000188.1, read as the reverse complement.
ATGCATACAAAAAAGCGCTCCGTTATTAGCGGAACGCTTATTGTTGCTATTTTATGCGAGGCTTTCCCGCTTGGCCTTGGGAAGCGCTTTTTGCTTGTTGTCCTTCTCCCCGAGTATCAGCATCGGTATCTTCGCGTTGCGCACGGTTTCCTTGGTGACCATGCATTTTTTAACATCGGTGCGTGAGGGAATCTCATACATCACATCGAGCATGATCGATTCCAAAATCGCACGAAGGCCGCGCGCGCCGGTCTTGCGCTCGATCGCGAGCTTGGCAATCTCAATCAACGCGTCCTCCTCGAATTCAAGCTGCACGCCGTCCATCTCCATGAGCCGCGTAAACTGCTTGACGAGCGCGTTCTTGGGCTGCGTCAGTATATTGACCAGCGCCTGCTCGTCGAGCTGGTGCAGCGGCACGATGATGGGCACGCGCCCCACAAACTCCGGGATCAGCCCGAACTTGATCAGGTCTTCCGGCAGCATGTTCGTATACAGTTCCATCAGGTCCTTGTTGATGTTGGACACGATCTGCGCGCCGAAGCCCATCGTCTTTTTGCCGATGCGGCGCTCGATGATGCCCTCTAAGCCGCCGAACGCCCCGCCGCAGATGAACAATATATTCGTCGTGTCGATCTGCAAAAATTCCTGATGCGGATGCTTGCGCCCGCCCTGCGGCGGCACGCTCGCGACCGTACCCTCGATGATCTTGAGCAGCGCCTGCTGCACGCCCTCGCCTGAAACGTCGCGCGTGATCGAGGGGTTGTCGCTCTTTCTCGCGATCTTGTCGACTTCGTCGATATAGATGATGCCGCGCTGCGCGCGCTCGATATCGTAATCCGCCGCCTGAATCAGCTTTAACAGTATATTCTCCACATCCTCGCCCACGTAGCCCGCTTCGGTCAGCGACGTGGCGTCCGCCATCGCGAACGGTACGTTCAATATGCGCGCGAGCGTTTGCGCGAGCAGCGTCTTGCCGCAGCCCGTCGGCCCCAGCATGATGATGTTGCTCTTCTGAAGCTCCACATTTTCTTGCTTTAAGTCGCAGTTGATGCGCTTGTAGTGGTTGTATACCGCCACCGCGAGGTTTTTCTTCGCGAGCGGCTGTCCGATCACATACTCATCCAGCGCCGCAACGATTTCGGCAGGCTTGGGGATATCGCCCATCTCGAACGCCGACGCGTCCTGATAGTCCTCCTCGATGATCTCCTTGCAAAGCTCGATACATTCGTTGCAGATATATACACCCGGGCCGGCCACAAGCCTTCTTACCTGTTCCTGTGCCTTACCGCAGAATGAACACTTCAATTGTTTCGTGTCATCGTTGTAACTGGCCATTGGTTTACCTCGTTTCCTATTTGTCCTTAGCGGGAATGATCTCGTCGATCAGCCCGTATTCCAGCGCTTCCTCGGCGCTCATAAAATTGTCCCGCTCGGTATCCGCCGTCACCTTTTTAACGGGCTGCCCCGTCCTCTCGGCGAGTATATCGTTCATCTTCTTTTTCAATTTGGCGATATGCTCCGCATGAATCAGCA
>CAYNFL010000187.1:0-4164 GCA_964396465.1 uncultured Christensenellaceae bacterium | reverse complement strand
TCTTCAGGCAGCGGGGCGGGCTTTACGTGAAAGTACTTCAATATCTCCCCAATTGCGTTTTTCGTCTTCAATCGGTCGGTACCCAGTGCATCCGATATCGCGGATTTGCCTATAACAACGGAGGAAAGCTGCGCAAAGGCATTCTGAAAGCCTTCTTCATCATACCGGATTCTGTTTTTGATCTGCTCGTCAAACCAGCCTGCCATGCGTTTCTCCTATTCAGTAGCGACCAGCCGGGTATAGAGGCCCCCTGCCTGATACAATTCACTGTGTTTACCTCGCTCGACGACCTTGCCTCCGTCCATGACAATAATCTCGTCGCAGTCGCGGATGGTGGACAACCGGTGCGCGACAATGATGCAGGTAATGCCCCTGTCCTTGATGGCGTTGATCACTTCGTATTCGGTTTTTGCATCCAGCGCAGAGGTGGCTTCGTCAAGAATGATGATTCTCGGGTCCTGCGCGAGCACCCGAGCGATCTCGAGCCTTTGCCGCTGGCCGCCCGAGAAGTTTTTGCCGCCCTCCAACACCATGCCGTTATAACCGCAGTCACGCTGCATGATTTCGGTATGCAGCTGGGCATCGCGCGCAGCCAGTATCATTTCAAAATCTTCAATGGACTTATCCCACATTTTAATGTTGGCCGCGATGGTATCTTCGAACAGTATGATATCCTGATCGACAACCGCGACGGAGCCGGTGAATATCTCCCGACATATGCTGTCCCGTGGCTGTCCGTCGAATACTATTTCGCCGCTCCATGGCTTGTACAGCCCGGAGATCAGCTTGGACAGCGTGGACTTTCCACATCCCGACGGCCCGACAAACGCGATCCGCTGGCCGGGTTCAACGCTCAGGTTGAAGTTCTCGATGAGCGGCTCCGCCAGCCGCGAATATCCGAAGGTTAAGTCCTTCATTGTAAAGGCCCCTGTCAGCTTGCTGTATTCACGTTCATCGTCCTGCGCCCGAGGCTCATATTCCACATCGGGCTTATAGTTCATAACGTCTTCCACCCTCTCCATGGAGGAGCGCATCTCCTGCACGCCTTGCCCGACGCCGATGAGTGAGTTTACCGGAGCCAGGAACGAGGACATGAAGCTTTGGAAGGCAAGCAGCATGCCGATGGTAAACCGGCCGTTCATAATCAGCATAACCCCCAGAATCAATACCGCAATATTCGCGATCTGCTGCAGGACGCCGGGTACGGCTCCGAGATATTGGTTCAGCAGCGCGGATTTGACCGACAGACTGTTGACCGAAGCCTGAAATCCTGCCCAGCGTTCAAAAAAACCGTTTTCCGCACCGGATGCCTTGATCGTTTCGATCATCTGTATGCCGCTCATTGTGGCGGCCGAGAGTTTCCCGCTGTCGCGCATCTGGCCGCGCGAAATGTTGATGCGTTTCTGCGAAATAATGCGCGCCACCCACATATTCGCGAAGGTCGCCGCAAGTCCGACGATCGTCAATAGCAGGCTGTATTTGATCATGACAACCAGATAGAAAACCAGCATCGCCGCATTTAGCAGCACCGGCGCAAGCTGGGTGATCAGCGTTTCAGCGATCCCCTCGTTGGAGCTTTGCCGGGCCGCGATATCCCCGGCCATACGTTGCGAGAAAAATTCCATCGGCAGCCTGAGAACGTGCCAGAAGAAGGTGGTGTTGGCTACGATGGCAAGCTTACCCCTGATTTTGAGCATATACAGCGTGTTGATGGCGGAAATAACAAGCTGGAATAAAAGCAGGCCAACCATCGCCAGAATAAAGGGATAGAGCCAGCCGGGATTCGCGCCGGTCAATATCCGATCCATGAATATGCGGGAAAACACGGGCGCGACGACGCCCGCGACAGCCGTCAGTATCCCGGTCAGAATCACGAATAAAAAGGAAACCAACGCTCCTTTAAGCCGGGTTTTGGCAAACCCAAGCATGCTTTTTGGCTTGCCGCCCTCCTTAAAACTTTCCGTTTTTGCAAAGGCCAGCGCGATACCCGTAAACGATTTATCGAATTCCTCCATCGAGACTTCGACGGTGCCGCGTGCCGGGTCGTTCAATACCGCGCGGTTTCTTTTAAATCCGTTGAGTACGACAAAATGGTTGAAGTTCCAGTGGATGATCATCGGAAACTCGTACTGCTTGATATTTTCAACCTCGAGCCGGTAACCCGAAGCCTTCATCCCGTAAGCGCGTGCGGCGCGCAGAATGTTCTTTGCGTTACTGCCGTCGCGGGAGACCCCGCAATCGCTTCGAACCTGTTCCAGCGGCAGCCATTTTCCGTGGTAAGCCAATATCATCGCAAGGCAAGCGGCGCCGCACTCCAAGTTTTCCATCTGCATAACGACAGGTACTTTTACAACTTTCGGCATGGTGTCTCCTACCCCAGAAGAAAATCGATCGGCCGCACCGCATCCGTCACAATGCTGATATTAAGCAATGTCCCGGAAGGTATATCCGTACTGTCGAGCGTTACGGTCACTTTCACCGCGAATTCTCCCTGAACAAGCTCCTGAGCGAGGTAATCGCTGTTAAGCTCGGAAGTGATCTCGGCGGCGGACATGGGGATATCCCCGACGCCTGAAACCTGTCCTGTAAGCTTTGAACCGTCACTTTTTATGATGGATACTTTCTGGCCGACGTTAATCGTGTCCGCATCCTCCGTACTGATATAGCACAATACATCGCCATCCGAAACTACGCCTTCCGCGCCTACAGTGGTCGGCAGGCTGCCGACAAAACCCCAGACGAATACGGCTGCGAGCAGCATGAACAATGCCGCCAGCACCAACCATATGCTTGGGTTCGATACCTTTATATAATCGTTCAGCTGGTCTGGCGAGGATATGCTGTCCAGACTTGATTTTCGGAAAAGCGTGCTGTTACCCATTTCTTTTCTCCCATACGTGAAGCATCAAAAGCATGGCTTGAGCCGCGCGGTTAAAATGCCTTGACGGCTTCCTCCTGCGACGCGAAAATGCTGAAGATATTCGAAAATCCAGAGATATCGAACACTTCCCTTACATTGGCGCTAAGGCCCGCGAGGACGACCTTCCCGCCCAGTTTTCCCGCCTTCTTGGCCACCATAAGCAATACACGGAGGCCCGCGCTGCTGATATAATCCATGGCCGAGAAGTCCATTACGATATCCTTCACTCCATCGGTATCAATCAGGGCGATCAGCTTTTTCTCAAGCTCCGCCGAGGTGCCGGAATCGATCCGGCCCTCAACAACCAGAACTGTCGCTTTATCCTTTTTTGTTTCCTTGATATTCATGCATATCTCCTTAAAAAGACTTTTTCATTGTCAATATGTTTAGTCCCGCCTCTCGCCTGTACGCGATTTCATCCATCATTTTACGCACGATGTGAATGCCGAGGCCTCCGATGGGCCGCTCGTCAACATCCTGGCTTATATCCGGTTCCGCCTTTTCAAGAAGGTTGAATGGGACCGCGTTGTCGCGGGCTTCGATGACAAGCGTTTGATACTGAATTGCCAGACTGACCGATATATCCCGTGTTCCGCCCTCCGGATAGCCATAGCTTAAGGTGTTGGTCAGCAGCTCGTCCAAAGACAGATTCACTTTAAATACTACGTCCTGCGGTATACCGTTGTCTGCTGCGAATTTTTCTATGGTTTTGGACAGTTCAGATATTTCCTCCGTCCCGCCGTTGAGCCGGTATACCATCCGTTTCGAGCCCAGATATTTCAATACTACTATGGAGATATCGTCCGATTGGGTGGCGCCGTTTACAAACCGGCGTGTCTCGTCGAGTATATGCCGGACCGCTTCTTTGGCTGTGCTGCCTTCAAACCGACCAAGTATCTCAACCAGCCGCTCGTCCTTTAAAAGTTCTCCGGCGGGATTCATTGCTTCCGTTACCCCATCAGTATACAGAACCAGGCTGTCTCCGATGCCGACCTTGATGCTGGATTGGGCATAGGGGGTGTCTTCCATCACAGCCAGCGCCATGCCCGGCAGCTTTGGCAGGGCTTCGGTTTCTCCGTTTGCCTTCAGCAGATAGGGGATGTTGTGGCCGCCGTTGCTGAAAACCATCTCCCCGCTGGAAATCGTCAGTATACCCATGAAAATGGTTGCGAACATACCCGAATCGTTATCTTTACACCGCTCGTTATTGACCTGATACAGCACCTGATCGGGACCCATATGGA
>CAYNFL010000186.1:0-4195 GCA_964396465.1 uncultured Christensenellaceae bacterium | reverse complement strand
ACGATATCCGCGGCCTGAAACTGCAGCTGATGCCCCAAAACACCATCGGCCGTTCACACCGCGCAAGCATTGTGCTGTCCGACCGCAGCGTCGATAAGGCTCACGCCCAGATTTATCTCGCCGAGGATGACATGGTATACTTAACGCGCCTTGGCAGCGGCGAAGTCGCCGTGAACGGGACGCGCGTCGGCGAATACGCGCGCGTCAAGAACGCTGATATCGTCTGCTTCGGCAACATCGTCGTGCGCGTTCATTTAAAAGAGGTGCAATGATGGTACTGGAGAGAAGAGGCGCGGGCGCGCTGCTCGCACTCACGATCATGTTGTTGCTTTCGGCGTGCGGCCTGCTTTCTTTCCGCGGGGGAAGTTTCGACGTCACCATCGCCGCGTTCGGCCTTGGCGCAACGCTGGTGATGCTGCTGGGTTACAACCTCGCGGCCATCATATTCCGCCATATCGACCGCATCACGCTCGTCATCTGCTTTTTCCTTTCAAGCGTCGGCCTCGTCATGCTCGCACGGCTCGACATGGAAACCGCGGTGAAGCAGCTCATATTCTTAGCCTCCGGGTGTGTCGTGATGTTTGTTACCGTGGCCGTCATCCGGCGCACGCACGATTTTGGCAGGTTTAACTACCTGTACATGGCCTTGTCCGTCGGCCTGCTGCTGTTCGCGTATATATTCGGCGGAACGGTGGGCGGCGCGAAGAACTGGGTCCGCATCGCAGGCATATCGCTTCAGCCAAGCGAAATCTCCAAGGTGCTGTTCATCATCATATCGGCGTACTTTTTCGCGCAGCGGCGCGAAAAAGCCGCGCTGATTACATATGTCGCCTACTCGGGGTTGTGTGTCGTCATACTCGTGCTTTCCAACGACTTGGGCGCGGCGCTGCTCTACGCGGGGACGTTTTTGATCGTATTCTTCGCGGCCACAGGGCGTGTGCTGTTGACGCTCACCGGGCTCGCCGTAGGGGCGGCAGGCGCCGTGGGCAGCTATTATGCCGTATCCCACGTTAAAACGCGCGTAGAGGTCTGGCGCGACCCGTGGGCGCACTACAACACCACCGGCTTTCAGATCGTGCAGGGGCTCATGGCAATCGCCGCGGGCGGCCTTTTCGGCGCAGGGCTCGGCCTTGGCAGCCCCGACATGATTCCCGTGAGTACGAGCGATTACATATTCGCTGGAATCTGCGAGGAGTTCGGGCTGCTGTTCGGCATCACCACGATACTGTTATATCTCGTGTTCATCATCCGCGGCATGATCATCGCGATGAACGCGCGCACGCGCTTTGACGCGCTGCTCGTTTTCGGCGCAACGTGCATGCTCTCGTTGCAATCGTTCATCATCATCGCAGGCGTGGTCAAACTGATACCGCTCACGGGCATCACGCTGCCTTTCATCAGCGCGGGCGGCAGCTCCATGCTCGCGTGCATGTGCCTCGTGGGCATCATCGAGGGCGTGGCTGTCAAGAACGGCGAGGGCGACGAGCGCGTGATCGTTGAGGCGGGAGGCGAAGTACTATGAAAAATAAGCTGCGCAGCAACATCCGCATACTGCTGTTCGTGTTCATATTCATGTTCGCGGGGCTGGTTGCCTACCTCGCCTATGCCGAAACCACCTTCGGCGAACGCTGGTTCGCGTCGCCCTATAACCCGCGCATACAAAACCTGAAGGCGGATATACTCGACCGCACGGGCCGCAACCTTGTTCATACCGAAGAGGGCAAAACGCAGTATGTGGACGACAAAGGGATGCGGCGCGCCACCGCACACATCGTGGGCGACGAATACGGCTATTCCTACGGTGCGCAGACGATGTATTCCACCTATCTATACGGCTTCGACAAGGACACGATCGGCAAAATTCAGGGCCTCATCACCGGCGACGAATCCGCGGGCGGCGACGTGACGCTGACGATTGACGCGGCGCTGTGCGAAACCGCGTATAACGAGATGGGAGACTATGACGGCGCGGTCGTCGTGATGAACTATCTTACGGGCGAGATACTCGCGAGCACCTCCTCCCCCGCGTTCGATCCTTCCGATATGGAGGAATTCATGGAAGGCGGCGGCGAGAGCGAGCTTGTCAACCGCGCTTTTTCGGGCCTTTACCCGCCGGGCAGCATATTCAAGCTCGTCACCGCTTCGGCGCTGATCGAGCACGGGCTCAGCGGCTTTGAAACCGAATGCGACGGCAGCACCAGAATCAGCGGCAGAAAAATCGTTTGCACGGGTGAGCACGGCGGCGTCGGCCTTGACGAAGCCATTGCCGAATCGTGCAACGTATACTTCGCAGAGGCCGCGCAGGAGCTCGGCGCGGGCGATCTCAAAGCCATGGCGGATCAGTACCTTTTCAATGACAGCATGCGGTTCAGCGACCTCGTGATGGCGGGCAGCGTATTCGACAAACCGGCAGGCAGCATCGATACCGCGTGGAGCGCGATCGGCCAGTACCACGACCTTGTGACGCCGCTGCACGCCTGCATGATCGCGGGCGGTATCGCGAACGACGGCGTGATGATGGAGCCTAGGCTCCTGCTCTCCGTATCGGGGGGGTCGGCCACGGGTTACACGCTCTCCTCCAAAGTCGCGGCGCGTCCCATAAAAAGCGCCACGGCGGAAGAACTGGCCGAAATGATGATCGAATGCGTCAGAAGCGGCACGGGCAAAAAGGCCGCCGTTAAGGGCGTACCCATCGCTGGCAAAACGGGTACCGCCGAGATTGCGGACGAGGACGGCAACGCGTCGCACGCGTGGTTCGTGGGCTTCATCGACGACGAGGCGCACCCGCTCTGCATCGCCGTAGTCCTTGAGCGCGCGGGCAGCGGCGGAGGCCACGCGGCGCCCGTCGCACGCGCCGTGCTGGCAAAGGCGCTCGACCTCGGATATTAGCCTTATGATCAATGAGATAGAACAAAAGCTTAAAACCCTGCCCAAGACGCCCGGCGTATACCTCATGAAAAACGCGCAGGGCCAAATCATATACGTCGGCAAAGCGCTTGCGCTCAAGAACCGCGTGAGCAGCTATTTTCAGCATGGCCGCAAAGACCCCAAGACCGCAGCATTGGTCTCCGAAATCTCCGATTTCGACTATATCCTCGTTTCCACGGAGTTGGAAGCGCTCATACTCGAATGCAACATGATCAAGCGCTACGCGCCGTATTACAACATCATGCTGCGTGACGACAAGCACTACCCTTATATCCGTATCGACTTCAACGAAAAGTTCCCTCGCGTGAGCGTCACGCGAAAGGTGGAAAACGACGGCGCGAAATACTTCGGGCCGTACATCGCGGCGCACCTGCTGCACGATATTCTCGATACGCTCGCGGCGATGTTCCCGCTGCGCACGTGCAAAAAGGATATCGTACCGGGCGGCAAAGCGCGCCCGTGCATCAACTTTGAAATCGGGCGCTGCCTCGCGCCGTGCGCGGGAAAGGTCAGCGAGTACGACTACAAGCGCATGACAAACGAAGTAGCCGATTTCCTCTCCGGACGCTATAAAGGCCTTGAAAAGCAGCTTGCCGAAGATATGCGTACCGCGTCGGAAAACATGGAGTACGAGAAGGCTGCCGCCGTCAGAGACCGCATCACGGCGCTGCACAGGCTGTTCGAAAAGCAGAAGGCAGGTTTTCCCGACCTCAATGATAAAGACGTGTTCGCGATATACCAGCAGGGCGATGAGGCCGTGGTGCAGGGGCTTTTCGTGCGCAAGGGCGAGCTTAACCACACCGAGCGTTTCTTTATCGATTGCGCGGGCGAGCCAGAAAACGCCGTGCTCGCGCATATACTCAAGCAATATTACGCCGACACTGAGGGCGTCGCCAAGCAGATATACGTCAACATCGCGCCTTTTGAGAAAACGCTGATCGAGGAATGGCTCTCGGGCAAGCGCGGCTCCAAGGTGGCGCTGCACATGCCCGAAAAGGGCGACAACAAAAAACTCACCGATATGGCCGCCGCCAACGCGCAGGAAGCGCTCTCGCGCCGCCTCGCGCGCCAGCGTCAGGAGCACGACGCGACTTTTGGCGCGCTCACCGACCTCAAGGCAGCGCTGTCGCTGCCCGCCGATATCGACCGCATGGAATGCTACGACATATCGAACATACAGGGTACGGATTCTGTCGCCTCCATGGTGGTGTTTCGCGGCGGCAAGCCCGAAAAGAAATCGTACCGCCGTTTTAAGATCAAGACCGTG
>CAYNFL010000185.1:0-4215 GCA_964396465.1 uncultured Christensenellaceae bacterium | reverse complement strand
GGGCGGCGTGCAGGTGCCGTGGGCGACGCTGTTCCTCTCGGTCGCGCTGTTCGTTGTGATACCGCTCGCGGCGGGCTGGCTTACGCGCAGCATCATCACGCGCAAAAAGGGCAAGGAGTATCTAGAGCAGAAGTTTATTCCCAAGTTCAACAATGTCACCATCATCGGGCTGCTGCTGACGCTCGTGATCATATTCTCGTTTCAAGGCGAGACGATCGTGTCGCAGCCTGTGGATATACTGCTCATCGCGGTGCCGCTCGTGATACAAACCTTCCTGATATTCTTCATCGCGTACCTGTGGAGCCGCGCGTGGAAGCTGCCGCATACCATCGCTTCCCCCGCCGCGATGATCGGCGCGAGCAACTTCTTTGAGCTTGCCGTCGCGGTCGCGGTCTCTGTTTTCGGGCTACGCTCGCCCGCGGCGCTCGCCACCATCGTGGGCGTGCTCGTGGAGGTTCCCGTGATGCTCATTCTCGTGCGTATATCGAACAAAACCACGCGCTGGTTCCCGGAAGCTCCAGCGGACACGAAGCAGGCGCAAGCCGTCAAGGAGGGTTGAAATGGAAGTTTTTTCATGGCTCAACAACCAACTTTTAAAAATGCAGTGGCTCAGCGACATCTTCCGCTGGCTCGTACAAGGCGTATTCGGCCTCAATGTGGAAGAGCGCCTCGGCGGCAGCATCCACTTTTTCCTCTATGACACGGTGAAGATATTCATACTGCTGTCCGTGCTGATATTCGTAATCTCTTATGTGCAAAGCCACTTCCCGCCCGAACGCACGAAGAAGATACTCGGGCGGTTTCGCGGCGTCGGCGCCAACACTTTGGGCGCGCTGCTCGGCACGGTCACGCCGTTTTGCTCGTGTTCGTCGATCCCCTTGTTCATCGGCTTTACGAGCGCCGGGCTGCCCATCGGCGTCACGTTCTCGTTCCTGATATCTTCGCCGCTCGTAGACCTCGCCTCGGTGCTGCTGCTCGCGAGCATATTCAATTGGAAGATCGCGATCGCGTACGTCGTCGTGGGCGTCATACTGGCGGTGGTCGGCGGCACGCTGATCAGCGCGCTCAAGCTGGAGAAGTACGTGGAGCCGTTCGTATTCCAAAACCAAACGGCCGATATCGACGCGCCCGCGATGACGCGCAAAGCCCGCCTCGTCTACGCGAAGGATCAGATGCTCGCGATCATCCGCAAGGTGTGGCTGTACATACTCATCGGCGTCGCCGTCGGCGCGGCCATACACAACTGGATACCGCAGGATATCATCACGGCGGTGCTTGGGCAGGACAACGCTTTTTCGGTACTCATCGCCACGGGTGTCGGCGCGCCCATGTACGCGGATATTTTCGGCACGCTGCCTATCGCGGAAGCGCTCGTCGGCAAGGGCGTGGGCATCGGCACGGTGCTTGCGTTCATGATGGCGGTCACCGCGCTGTCGCTGCCATCCATGATATTGTTGAAGAAAGTCGTCAAGCTGAAGCTGCTGCTGATATTCGCGGGCATCGTAATCGCGGGCATACTCATCATCGGCTATACGTTTAACGCTTTGGGATTTCTGCTGATATAGGAGGGTACATATGAGCAAACCGAAAAGGCGCTGGATTTAAAACAAAGGATTCATGATATTAAAGGAGAAAGAGTGATGGCAGCAGCATGGTATCCCATGATCAACTACGAGAAATGCATGGAATGCGGCGCGTGTGTCGATATGTGCATGCACGGCGTATATAACAAGGAAAGGCATCCCCGCCCCGTCGTGGTGAACCCCGACGGCTGCGTACAGGGCTGCAAGGGTTGCGGCAGCCGATGCCCCGCCGAGGCCATCGAGTACTTCGGCGGCTTCGGCGAAGAAGCGGGCGGCTGCAACTGCGGCTGCGATTGCGGGGATCGTACCGCGCGGGCGCTAACAATCGAATGGCGGCATCTTGACGCGGCCGGAGAAACCTGCGACCGCTGCTATGATACCGGCGAGAACCTCGCGAACGAAGTGAAACGGCTGAAGAGAACACTGGAACCGCAGGGGGTCACGATAACGTTGATTGAAACAAAGCTCGATGAAAGCCAGATACCGCAATCGAACACGATACTGTTCAACGGCGTGCCGATTGAAACGATACTGGACATCGCGGTATCCGAAAACTATTGCGGCTCGTGCTCCGCCTTGCTGGGCAAGGCCACGTATTGCCGCACGGTTACGTTTGAAGGAACCGCGTATGAGGAGATTCCCGCCAAAGCCATACGCAAGGCGGCCTATCAAGCGCTGGGATTGCAGGAAGCCGCTCCGGGCGCTTCGGGCGGCTGCAATTGCGGCTGCTGAAAGAAAGGAGATCATATCATGGAAATCAAGGTGTTAGGCTCTGGCTGCGCGACATGCCACAAGCTGTACGAATCGGTCAAACAGGCGGTAGCGGAGCTCGGCGCGGACGCGCAGGTACGCTACGTCACGGACATGGCGGAGATCGCGAAATCCGGTCTCATGCACATGCCGGGGCTCATCATGAACGGCAAAGTGAAGGCCGCAGGCCGCGTGCCCTCCGCCAAGGAGCTCAAAGGCATGATCGCGGACGAGATGTAATCAGCCGACCCCCAGAACAGCAGCCGTTCGTCGGGCGGCTGTTTTATTTCGGCAGCATTCGAGTAATCTTTACATATCAGTACAAATTATGGTGCAAATAAAAACAGGATGATATATAATTAGGGTAGATATTATAGCAATAATGTGAATTTAAAAAATGCAAAATTTAAAATATAAAATCGATATGTATGTATTGAGATAAGGGGGTAATTTTAATGGTTGTTTGGGCAAAACCTGACCAACAGATACAAATGTGTTTTGCAGAACATCCTCAGATAATCCACGATCCTTTAGAATGCTATAAGAAAGCGAATAAACCGGAGAGCTAAACTTATTGTATATTATATTAAAGGCTTCAGATTTGCCTTTTTGTATGTCGGATACAAGTTTTGTGATTTCATCATGCATATAATAATCATCCCAGTTATTTGCAGAATATGTAGAAACATAAAACTTACTTTTAAACATTATAACAAAAAATTTTAAAAATGCTACGTTATCAACAAACTTTTTTGATGATAATTGTATCTATTACTGTGTATGAGCAAAAACAATTTAACTGAAAGAGGTTACTAACCCGAGGTCACCATATGACCAGTTAGCTCTTAATAAACTAGAATTTTATGACGGAGGTGGTGCATCACATTATCAAAAACCAAAGGTCTTAAATAAACGGTTAACCCCGCTCTCCTTAAGGCGAGGCTGAAAACAGAGTACCCCAACTCCAGAATAAAAGAGGCAACACTTTCTTATTAAGGAGATGATCTAATATGAAGAAAATTATTTCATTGGTACTCATGGTTGGAATATTTTTTGCTTTAGCTGTCCCTGTCTCTGCAGCCCCTTCCTACCCGCTCCATCAGGGCGTTGGTCCCATTGATTGGAAGAACTACCTACAGGGCTCAGACTTGGGTATCGACGTGGGTAAAGGTGAGGATAAACTCGTCCCCGGCTATACTGAATTTGGTACAGAAGGTACTGTTCTCTGGCACTTTGTAAACCCCGATAAACTCGGCGGCTACGCAAATATCACATTCCTTGACGCGGAAGGTAAAGAAGTCACATACAAAGTCACACCTTACAAGGCAGGTCAGCACTTCGCAGTTGTAACCCCGCCGACATGGAAGCTTCTTAGCGCGGCGTATTACCCCGGTAAGACCCCCGGCAAGGGCGGGACGCTGTTCAACTTAAGTCACACCGCTGCTAAGTTGGGCGCGCTGAAGGTAGCCGTTAATGTCAGTAAACAGCACGATGAAGTCACCTGGCAGCGTTACTATGAGCGCGATGTGCAGGACTTCTACAGCCGCGATGTGCAGGACTTCTACAGTCGCGATATGCAAAACTTCTACAGCCGTGATGTGCAAAGCTTCTATGAGCGCGAGTACTATGACAGATATGTACCGGTATTCGAGAAGAAGATATCAAGAGATACAACCAGCACATTAACCAGTCTGCTGGGCAGCAATGCCGGAGGTAAATTTGGTAATGGTATGGTTTGGCTGGAAATAGACGTAGCTAAGGCACGTTTAGATGGCTATACGTTCGGGATCGCGCAGTCAAATCCGAACAATACTGCCACAGGTTATAGTTACAACGTGAATATCAACGGTGATAAACTCATAATTTCCTTTGCAAAATCATA
>CAYNFL010000184.1:0-4255 GCA_964396465.1 uncultured Christensenellaceae bacterium | reverse complement strand
CACTGTGCAGATCAACGTTTTCGGGCCGCCCGCCGCGGCAATCGCTTCGTTGAGTATGCGTATCGTCTCGGCGGATACCTTCTTCGCCGCGGGATGCGGGTTGAACACGACCGCGTTTCCCGCCGCGATCATGCTGATTGAATTGTTGATGATGCTGGAAGGCGGGTTCGTCGAAGGCGTGATCGAGCCGATTACCCCGAAGGGCGCGCGTTCCACCAGCGTCAGCCCGTAATCTCCCGACATGGCGTCCGCAGTCAGATCTTCGATACCCGGCGTCTTTTCCACCGCGAGCAGGTTCTTTTTCACCTTGTCCTCGACCCTGCCGTATCCGGTCTCGCTGTTCGCGAGCTCTGCTAAGTATCTTGCGTTCTTCCTGCCCGCTTCGCGCATCGCGTCGATCAGCTTACCCCTTTGATATAGCGACATTTGCATGAGTTCCTTCTGTGCGGCCTTTGCCGAAGCAATAGCCTCTTTTGCCGTATCGCAAAGCCAGTTGCCGCTGCTGCTCGTTCTTAAAGCACCGGAAGTTCCCGCCCCGGTAAGCTGTTTTACGGTATCCTCCGCAATATTCCGTATCTGTTCGTCCGTTAAACTCATATCAAAACCTCACCGCTTCTTTTTATGTATGGTTCATTAGCTGCGAGCCATGTTAACTACTTATTATCCTAATTCCGGCTTATCCTTCGTTTCAAACTTTTTAAATACGAGTTTGCCTCTGAGTTCCACAGAGTCGATGATCGCCGTAATGGCCAGATCCGACGGTTTGTTGTCGGTCAGCGCGGTCTGCCTTGACGAGCTTCCCGACACGCACATGACGACCTCGCCTTCGCCCGCGCCCACGGTATCGATGGCGACGAGCGGCGCTCCCTTTTCCTCAAAGCTTTCAATATCAATCGGGACAACGATCAGCAGCTTTAACCCTAGCAGCTTATCCGACTTGTTCGTGCTGACCACGTTCCCTCTGACGCGCGCAAGTATCATACAAATCCTCCCCGTCTACTCATCTATCGAAATGCCAAGCTCTTTTGCCGCGTCCCTTGCGAGCGGCGTTACAATCGCCCCCGGCGCGCACCGCACGCGGTTCTTTCCCTGCCGGTGCGCATCCGCGATTTCAGCCTCGGTCACCAGCGAAAGCTGCCCTTCCGGCTTGCCCGCAGAGAGCTTGAGCGAAACGATATTCGCGCCCATGCCTTCTATCGCGCCCAGCGCGTCGCTCAGCCCCTCAAAATACGTGCCGCGTTTAAAGCCCGGCTTCTCAAAATCGAGCAGCACCGTCACATCTTTATTCCACAGCAGCGCCCTCATGAACGCCTGAGAGAAAAATTCCCGGTCGTCGCCCTGCGCGATGCTTTTAAGCATCCACAGCGGCGGAGATATCAGCAGCACCTTCGCGCAGCCCCGCAGCGCTTCCATCAGCCGTTGCCGGTCCTGCTGCGTGTTGTCGCTTACGGCCTTAACCCCTTCGCCGAGCAGCGCCGCGCCTTCGCCCGCGCATATGACGCCGTCGGCGCAGCATTCCGCAAGGTATTTCTTCAGCGGCCCGGCGTCCGGCACGAACGACGGAACCAGCGCGACCGCGCCCTTTTCCACCTTCTCCGGCTCCAGCAGCCGCCGGATGACCTGCTCCGCGATGCGACGAATCAGTATTTTTAATTCCCTGCCGTCATCCGTATTCATCGTATCAGTTCCAAAAGGTCTCCGTTTTTGATTGCCGCCGCGTTCGCTTCGTCGGTATCGATATGTAATTCTAGCGAATGCGCCTTGCCCGCGCGCACGAGTATATTGTTAAAAGCAATACCGCGCTCGCCTTTTTTTATTGCGCTGACGACATCGCCGTTCTTCAGCCCGAATGCCGCTGCTTCCTCGTCCGACATATGCAGGTGCCGCGCTGCGACGATCACGCCCTGGTCCAATGCCGCTTCCCCTTTTGGCCCGATCAATGTGCAGCCCGGCGTCCCCGCGATATCCCCCGACATGCGCACCGCAGGCGCTATCCCCAGCTTGAACGTATCCGTGAGCGATACCTCGACCTGCGTCTCGGGGCGCTCAGGCCCGAGTATCCTCACGCCTTCCATCCTGCCCTTTGGCCCCGCAACCGCAATTTTCTCCTCGCAGGCGTATTGCCCCGGTTGAGACAACGCCCGGCTGGTCTTAAGCGCATATCCCGTTCCAAACAGCTTCTCCACGTCGGCGCGGCAAAGATGCACGTGCCGCCCCGATGCCGCCGCCGGAATGTAATATTCTTTTTGCTGCGCGAGGTTCTTTACGATGCCAAGAAGCACCAAGCGCTTGATATCGCTTTCTTTCATCAATCCTGCTCCAGCTTTATATGCGGATCCATGCCCCCGTATGATCCGGCTCATATACCGATGCCATCACATGCTGTATGTGCGTATGCACCGGCTTTTCCGATAAGCCCATACCCGGCACCGCGACAGCGTCCTCTCCCTTAAATCAGCATGCCGCCGGTAACATCCACGCATGTACCGTTGATAAAGTCCGCCTTGTTCGAAGCGAGGAACGCCACCGTATAGCCAACCTCCTGCGCGGTCGATATGCGTCCCGACGGAATGCGCTCCACATACGACGCCAAGATTTCAGGCTTTGAAAGCTTGTCTTCGTTGATGGGCGTTCTGACCATACCCGGAATGACGCCGTTTACCACGATGCCGTATTGCGAGAATTCCCTCGCGAGCGCTTTCGTCAGCAGCACGACCCCGCCCTTGGCGGAAACATAATGCGCGTGCGCGCCGGTATTCACCGCGTAAGCGGATTTCGACGTAATGTTGACAACCCTGCCCCTGATCCCGGCCTTCTTGTAGTAAGCGCATGCCCTTTTGCTGATGATAAACGGGCCGGTAAGGTCGATATCGATCACCTTTCTCCATTCCTCATCCGACATATCCTCAATCAGTGTCGTCGGCCATATGCCCGCGTTATTCACGACGATATCGAGATGCCCGTATTTGGTGATCGCGTTCTCGATCATGGCGTCTACGTCTTCCGCCTTTGTGACGTCGGCATACGCCGCCGAGTGGTTCCCGCCGAAGCGTTCACCAAGCGATTCAACGAACTTCAGCACATTCGGTTCGTCCACAATATAGTTCACAATGATGTTCGCGCCTTCCTGCGCAAAAACCTCACATATGCCAGCGCCAAGTCCGGCTCCGCCTCCGGTGACGAGCACGGTTTTTCCCTTAAGCCCAAGATCCATAAAAATCGCCTCCTTATGTATTCCAATCTGTTAATTCCCGGGCAGTATCTTTTCCACGTCCAGATGCGGTCTCGGGATTACGTGCACCGATACAAGCTCGCCGACGCGCTTCGCTGCCGCCGCGCCCGCTTCCACGCTCGCCTTTACAGCGCCCACATCGCCTCTGACCATCACGGTCACAAGCCCCGACCCGATCTGTTCTTTTCCCATCAGCGTCACATTGGCCGCCTTGACCATCGCATCCGCCGCCTCAATTGCCCCGACGAGGCCCTTTGTCTCCACCATTCCCAAAGCCTGTTTATCCATAGAAATTCACTCCCTTAATATTCGTTTCTGCTGATGACGACGTTACCGCTCGGGCAGACTGCCTTGCACTTGCCGCAGTTGATACAGCTCGATTCGCCTTCGCCCATAACGATCTTGATACCTTTACTCGTTCCCATTCTGACAGCACCCGCCGCGAGCATCGCGTCGCATACCTTGCGGTCGTTGATGCCGGTGGACGCTCTCACCATCATGTTGTCGCCCACAGTGCGCTTCATCAGCCGGACATCCTCCACGGTCGCGCCGCCCGTGCCAAAGCCCGTCGATGTCTTCACAAAATCGGCGCCTGCCCTTTTCGCGAGCTCACAGGCGCGCACTTTTTCCTCGTCCGATAAAAGGCACGTCTCGATGATAACTTTGACAAGCGCCTTGGGATGCGCCGCACCCACGACTCCCTTGATGTCTTCAAAAACGAGGTCGTAATCCTTATCCTTGAGCGCGCCCACATTGATGACCATGTCCACTTCGTCAGCGCCGTTTTTAACCGCCTCCATGGCTTCCACCGCCTTGATGAACGGCGTGTTGGCTCCGAGAGGAAAGCCGATAACGCAGCACGTCTTCACGCCCGAACCCGCAAGCTCGGCCGCTACGAACTTTACGTGCGTCGGGTTGACGCACACGCTCGCAAACTGCCACGCCTTCGCTTCGTCGCAAAACTTCTTGACCGTGCTCCTCACCGTATCCGGCTTCAGCACGGTATGATCCATGTATTTGGCG
>CAYNFL010000183.1:0-4270 GCA_964396465.1 uncultured Christensenellaceae bacterium | reverse complement strand
TTTTATTTTAAAAGAGATTCAGCGCAGTTCGTCCGTTTTCATGAACCCCCGCAGCGCTTCCGGGAGTTCCACGCTGCCGTCCGCGCGCTGAAAGTTTTCGAGTATCGCGGCGAACGTGCGGCCCACGGCGACGCCGCTGCCGTTGAGCGTATGGATGTATTCGGTTTTTCCGCTTTCGCTGCGGTAGCGGATACCCGCGCGCCTCGCCTGGAAATCGAGGAAGTTCGAGCAGGAGGAGATCTCCACATAGCGGTTGTAGCTTGGCATCCAAACCTCGAGGTCGTACGTTTTGGCGGACGAGAAACCAATATCGCCCGTACTTAGCGCGACCACGCGATACGGAAGATTTAATCCCTGCAGCACCTTTTCGGCGTCGCGCGTAAGGGCTTCCAACTCAGCCGCGGAATCCTCCGGCTTGACGAACTTCACAAGCTCCACCTTGTTGAACTGGTGGTTGCGGATGAGGCCGCGCGTATCGCGGCCCGCGCTGCCCGCCTCCGCCCTGAAGCACGCGCTGTAGGCGGTATGGTATACCGGCAGGCTTTCCATGATGCAGTCGCGGTACATGTTGGTGACGGGTACTTCCGCGGTGGGGATCAAGAAGAAGTCGTTGTTTTTAACGTTGAACGCGTCCTCCTCAAATTTGGGCAGCTGGCCTGTGCCCTGCATGGAGGCGCGGTTGACCATAAACGGCGGAAACACCTCGGTATACGGGCCGGAAAGCGTATGCGTATCGAGCATGTAGCTGATGAGCGCGCGCTCTAAGCGGCTGCCCGCGCCGCGCAGAAACACGAACCGCGCTCCGGAAACCTTCGCGGCGGTCTCAAAATCGAGAAGCCCTAATGCCGTGCCGATGTCCCAATGCGCTTTGGGTTCAAAATCGAACGCGCGCGGTGTGCCCCAGCGGCGCAGCTCCACGTTGGCGCTGTCGTCCTTGCCAAGCGGCACGTCGGGCAGCGGCACGTTGGGCGTGGTCAGCAGTATGTTTTGCAGGTGCGCGTCGATGCCTTCCAGCTCCGCGTCGATCTCCTTGATCTGCTCCGCGGTGCGCTTCATCTCCTCAAACAACGCCGTGACGTCTTCGCCCGCTTGCTTGCGCGCGGGTACGGATTTGGAAACCTCGTTGCGCTGCGCCTTGAGCGCCTCGGTTTTCATGATGAGCGAGCGCCTTTGTTCGTCCAATTCCACTACCTTCTCGACGACGCCCGTGACGCCGCGTGATGCAAGGCCTTTTTTTACTTCATCCGGGTTTGCGCGTATCCTTTTGATATCCAGCATGTTTGCACCCCTTTAAAATCTCTATCGTATTATCGCATAAAAAGACGCAGCGGGCAACGCCTACATCCGCTCGGGCGCGTCCACGCCGATGAGCCACAGCCCCGTTTTGATCACCTGCTTTACGGCCTGCGAGAGATACAGCCGCGCGGCGGTCTTGGCCGCATCGTCGTCGATCACGCGGTGCTCGTAGTAAAAGCGGTTGAACGCACTAGCCAGCTCGATGATATGCCGCGTGATGAGGTATGGCTCGTTCTTATCGCAGGCGCGGCGCACCGTCTCCGGAAAACTTAGCAGCAGCTTCGCGGCGGCGAACGCTTCGGCGTTATCGAGCGCGGTATAATCCGGCGCGGCCTTTGCCCAATCCTCTTTTGCGCGGCGCAGCAGGCTTGCGCAGCGCGCGTGCGTGTACTGCACATAAGGCCCCGTTTCGCCGTCGAAGTTTAAGACGCGGTCGAACGAAAACACGATGTCTTTGATGCGCGCCGAGCTAAGCGTATCGAACACGACCGCGCCCACGCCCACGGTTTTGGCGACCTCCGCCTTGTTCTCCAGCCCGGGTGACTTTTCCTCGATGATCGAGAGCGTCTTTTCCACGGCTTGGTCGAGCACGTCCTGTAAAAACACCACGTTGCCCTTGCGCGTAGAAAGCGTTCCGGATTCGAGCGACACCATGCCGAACGCGACATGCTCCAAATCCTTCGCCCAATCGCAGCCCATCAGCTCCACTACCTTAAACCATTGCTTAAAGTGCAGGTTCTGCTGGTACGCCACGACATACAGGCACTTATAAAAATCGTAGGTCTGCTTGCGGTAGAAAGCGGCGGCGAGGTCGCGCGTGGAATACAACGTCGCGCCGTCTGATTTTAATATGACACAGGGCGGTATATCGTCGCCCAAGCGCACGATGTACGCGCCTTCGGAAAGCTCGAGCAAGCCCTTTGCTTTCAGTTCGTCGATCACGGGCTGCATCTTGTCGTTGTAGAAGCTTTCGCCCGCATAGCTGTCGAACTGAATACCTAGGAGTTCGTACACCTTGCCGACTTCACGCAGCGTCAACTCCTTGAAACGGTTGAATATGGCGAGCGCTTCTAAGTCGCCGTCTTCGATTTTTTTAAACCACGCGCGCGCCTCATCGTTGAGGCTTTCATCCTTTTCGGCTTCGTCGTGGAACCTTACATAAAGCGCAAGCATAGCGTTGATGGTGCCGTTTTCAATCAACTCTTCACTGCCCCACTTTTTATATGCGGTGATGAGCTTGCCAAACTGCGTACCCCAGTCGCCAAGGTGGTTGATGCCGACAGGTTTAAAGCCTAAAAAGCCGTATATGCGGTACAGCGAATTCCCGATGACCGTGGTCGAAAGGTGGCCGATGTGAAACGGCTTTGCGATGTTGATCGACGAATAGTCGATACAGACCACTCTTCCCGCGCCTTCGCTGCCGCCGCCGTAGCGCTCACCCTGCGCGGCGATCTCTGTAAGTACGTCCGCGGCGCACTGCGCCTTATCTAAAAAGAAGTTGATGTACGCGCCCACGGTCTGCACGCTTGCGATAAACGCGGGCGGTTTAAGACGCCCCTGAATCTCCGCCGCGATGGCGGGCGGCGCTTTGCGCAGCGCCTTGGCGAGTTTGAAGCACGGGAACGCGAAGTCTCCCATCGATGCGTCCGCAGGCGTTTCAATGAGCGGCAGTATTTCGTTTGCATCCAGCCCGGAGGCCGCAGCCAGTGCGGAAGCGAGCTGCTCTTTATAATTCATTTTGAAGCCTTTCAGGTATGATAAAAAAATATACCACATGTGCGGGGGATAAGCAACGAAACAGGGAGAATTACGTACAAGAATATTAAAGAGCCGGGGTTGTTCCCGGCTCTTTGTAAGGCCTGATAGTATCGGCTGTATTTCTGTTACAGTTTCAGTATTGCCAGCGCGACGAAGTAAACCACGAACAGCGCCGAGAATACGTAGAGCAGCGGGTGTACTTCTTTGGCTTTGCCGCGGAACACCTTGCAGATCACGTAGAATATGAAGCCAGCCGCGATGCCGTTGGAGATGCTGTAGGTTAAAGGCATGATCGCGATCGTGAAGAACGCCGGAATCGCCTCTTCTAGCTCTGCCCATTTGATGCTCATAAGCGGCTCTGCCATCAAAACGCCCACGATGATCAATGCCGGCGCGCAAGCCGCAACTGTAACCAGCCCCGCGATGGGGGTCAGTATGATACACGCGGCAAACAGCAGAGCGGTGACGACGGATGTAAGGCCCGTTCTGCCGCCTTCGCTGATACCCGCTGCGGACTCGACGTAGGTGGTGGTGTTGCTGGTGCCGAGGAGTGCGCCGATGGAGGTTGCCGTGGCATCCGCAAACAGCGCCCTGTCCATTTTAGACTTGAAGCCTTTGCCTTCAAACAGCGCCGCTTCGTCCTTCTCATCGAATATGCCCGATTTGCGTCCTGTGCCGATGAATGTGCCGATCGTGTCAAATGTATCGGTCAGCGAGAACGCAAATACCGTAATGATGACGACGATGATCTTCGTTGGATCCGCGAACAGCCCCGCGAAATCGAGCTGGAACGCGGTTTTGCTGATATCAGAAATTGCGTACGCCTTTGAGGGATCGTAAACCGTAATGCCAAGAGGTATGCCAATTAGTGTGGTTGCGATGATGCCGATGAGTATCGCGCCTTTAACGCGCAGCACTAAAAGTATCACGGTGATGACGAGACCGATGATCGCCATCAAAGCCATCGGGTTAACGGATGCATTGAAGTTGACCAGCGCGGGAACCGCACCGCCGTTGGAGACAACTGTACCGTCACTCAAAGTGGTAACCACGTTCCACGGATCGGTGGTGAACTTTAATATATTGGCATCCTTTAAGCCGATGTAGGCGATAAAGAGCCCGATGCCCGCGCCGATAGCGCTTTGCAGGGTTTTGGGTATAGATTTGATGATCGATTTTCTGACCTTGGTTACGGTAATGATGATATTGATAATAC
>CAYNFL010000182.1:0-4276 GCA_964396465.1 uncultured Christensenellaceae bacterium | reverse complement strand
CTCCTGCCAGCCTCAACATGGGTATTGAAACCGTCCAGCATATCAACGGGAAACGCGCCGTAATATTGAAACATCACGGTGTAGTCACAGTAGGCGCGACCTTGAAACAAGCGCTGTACGCGGCGATTTACATGGAGGATTCCGCTAAGGCGTATCTGGTTGCAAAGGCGGTAGGCGAACCGGCAATGCTGACAAAAGAGCAATCGGATCACGCTGCTGAAATTTTTAATGATGTTGGCCAAAAATAAGAGCTTTCTTTTGATTTGCCAGTGATACCACTGGCTGCTTTTTTACGCCACCAGAATGGAGCAAAAGAAAACATGCATCAAGCTAACGAGCAAAAGGCAGAGCGTATAAATGGCTGCCTTTTAGGGATTTATGAAAAAGCGATTCCGGCGGATTTGTCATGGGATGAGCGTCTGAAGGCCGCGAAGGATGCAGGCTACGATTTTATCGAAATTAGCATAGATGAAACGGATGAACGGATGGCGCGTGTCGAACGCCATCCCGGCATAACGGACGAAATTATATGCGCAATAATACGGCAGAAAACTCCGATACTGACCATGTGCCTTTCGGGAAACCGCAGATATCCGATCGGATCGGAGAATGATGAAACCAGAACAAAGGGGATTATGCTGATCAAAAACGCCGTGGATTTCTCGGTCAATGTGGGAATCCGTGTCGTTCAGCTTGCAGGTTACGACGAATACTACAATCCGACCAATGCGAAAACGCGGCTGCTTTTCGCTGCCTCGCTGAAAGAGGTGGTCGATTATGCCGCGAGTTGCGGCGTCACCTTGGCGGTTGAGACCATGGAAACGGACATGATGAATTCGATTAAAAAGATTATGAGGTTCGTCAATAGCGTTAAATCTCCGTATCTGCAGGTATACCCGGATATCGGCAATTTGACGTCGGCAGGTATTCATGTTCAACGGGATTTTATGGCCGGTATCGGGCATATCGTGGCCATCCATCTGAAAGATACGATGTCCGGCAAGATCCGCGAGATACCCTATGGGGAAGGCACCGTTGATTTCGCCGCCTTTTTCAAATTTCTGCGCAAGGTCAATTTTAAGGGGTTGCTGGTAGCAGAAATGTGGGCAACGGACGACAGTCAGACTTCAATAGAGTACATCAAAACAGCGAGAGATTTCCTGTTTGAAAAATATAGCGAATCGAAGAAATAATGATATAATAAGCCGTTATGTTTTAAGGATACGGACAACAGCTAAAAAGCAGAATAAAGATTGGAGGAAATGTACGGGAAGATGCTCCTGACACGGTATTTTTAAGGAGAGGTCGCGTACTTTTTCTCTATGGGCATGGTGCATGACGCCACACGCCTGTACATCATGAATAGGAGGTTCATATGGCAAAGTACTATCTGGGGCTTGATAACGGCGGAAGCAAAACAAAGGCGGCAATTTATGATGCGGACGGTACAGAGATCGTTGTTTCAGGCGTACCCGCGAACCCCGAGATCCGCAGGGGCGGCTTTGTGGAACGCGATATGAACCTTCTGTGGGAAGCCAACGCGCAGGCAATCCGCGATGTCATCCAAAAATCGGGTATCGATCCAAAGGATATCGCCGCCATCGCGACAACGGGGCACGGCAACGGTGTATACATGATCCGGGAGGATGGCACGCCTGCTGCGCCGGGAATCATATCGACGGATACGCGCGCGGCGGATATCGTGCGCGAGTGGGTTTCCAAAGGCGTACTCACCAAGATCATCCCGTTCACCAAACAGACACTGTGGGCTGGCCAGCCCGTTGCGATTATCGCGTGGTTTAAAAAGTATCAGCCGGAGGTTTTAAAGAACGTACGATGGGCGCTCGGATGCAAGGATTATGTGCGGTTTTGCCTCACGGGTGAACCGTTTGCGGAGATCACGGACGCTTCGGCGATCAGCGCGATGAACTTGGACACCAAAGAATATGACAAGTCCATACTGGCCGACCTCGGCATCGCTGAATACAGCGGCGTGTTTCCGCCCGTCAAGCTTTCGCAGGAAATATGCGGCTGTGTCACAAAGAAGTGCGCGCAGGAAACAGGCCTTATCGAGGGTACGCCGGTGGCGGGCGGCCTGTTCGATGTCGCTTCGTGCTGCCTTTCAACCGGCGTCACCACGCCGGATAAGATATCGATGGTTGCGGGTACATGGAGTATGAACAGCATGATATCGAAAAAGGCGGTATACTCCGAAGACTTGTTCATGACATCGCTGTTCTGCATGGACGATTATTATATGAGCATAGAGGGCAGCATGACGTCGGCGGGCAACCTTGAGTGGTTTGTCAACAGCTTCCTTAAGAACGAAGACGGCAAACGGATGGACGGCGCTTACAAATATTGCGATAAGGCCGTGGAAAGCCTCGGACCGGCGGACAACAGCATCATCTTCCTTCCGTTTCTTTACGGCACCAATGTCAACGCCGACGCACGGGCGGCATTCATCGGTATCGACGGTTCGCAGGGGAAAGCCCATATGATCCGCGCGATTTTTGAGGGCGCGGTATTTTCGACCAAAATGCATGTTGAAAGGCTGCTTAAGTTTATGGAGCCGCCTAAAACGGTTCGCATCGCAGGCGGCGCGACGGAATCGAAAGTATGGGTGCAGATTTTTGCCGACGTTCTGCAGATGCCCATAGAGGTTTCCGCCGCAAAAGAACTGGGGACTTTGGGAGCGGCAATGTGTGCTGCCGTTGCGGCAGGCGATTACCCTGACTTAAAGACCGCAGCCGATCATATGTCGCGCGTATCGTATGTATTACAGCCCAACGAAGCAAACAAGGATATCTACCAAGCAAAATACGAAATATACAAGGCGTTAATCCAAGGGATTGACCCGGTGTGGAAGATGTGGAAGGAGTTTTAAAGAATATAAAGAATATAATAATACAGTGATAAACTGAAAACCATATTAAGCAATGGGCGATACAAGACGGTTGTGTATATTTGGGATATGAATGTTCCTGTCTGAAGTTCAAACGCTATTTATAATAATAAAGCTGGGAGATGGGAAATGAAGGCGCGGTATGATATTCATTTGATGGTTCAAGCTGCAAAAATGTATTATCTGGAAGGCTTCACACAGGAAATGATCGCAAAAGAGCTCGGCGTTTCGCGCTCGTCGGTTTCAATGATATTGGTTGAAGCGAAGGAGTTTGGAATTGTCGAGATCAACATAAAGGATACCAAAAGCAACGTCGTTGAACTGGCAGAAGAATTTATACACGCGCATCAGTTAAAAGGCTGTTTAATCATACCCACGAATATCGATGATGTGCACCTGATAACGAAGATCGCGGCGTCGCGCGGCGCCGACTATGCGGAGGATATTTTAAAGAGCCGATCAACCGTGGGGATTGCGTGGGGGACAACGTGTTATGAGTTTATGCTTTCTTTCTCCAACCGGAACAAAATAAACGATATAAATGTCGTACCTTTGATTGGGGGGACGTCCCGAATTTCCTCCGAATACCAGCTTAATGAAATGGTCCGAATGTTTGCTGAGAAAGTACAAGGAACGCCTTCCTTTATATACGCTCCGGCGATTGCCGAGACCGTTGAAGACAAGGAGCTTTTCATGCAAAGCATGTCCATGAAAGGGATCATTGAAAAATGGAGCGTTATGGATGCGGCAATTGTGTCAGCGGGGGCTCCGCCCGAATACTATGACAATCGGCTCGTGATGGATACGAAGCATATGGACCTGATGGAAGTGGACAGGAATAAAGCGATTGGTGATATTTGCGCAAGAAGATACAACCTGATGGGCGAGTTTATTAAGGATGATTACAGCTTGCGCATTATGGGTATCGATGAAGACAACTTACGGCGTATCGAAAGCGTAATTTGCATTGCCGCTGGAAGACAGAAGGTACTTTCCATTATCGGAGCGCTTCGAACCGGGGTGGTTGATTATCTGGTAATGGACGAGAACACGGCGCGGAGTGTGCTCTCTCTTTTAAAACCATCGTTTGCGGCCATCGGGAGATACCGCACGGAATGAACTTTAGCGAAGCCGCTGGCATTGTGTTGCATTGAATGCAGGCCGTGATGTATTATTAGTTTATGTTTCGCTGGCAGTGTTAATATTAATCCATTAAATGCAGTCCGCTTCTGTATTTAGAAAGGTAATTAATATTATGGTGGAGGAAACAAAAATTATTCACAGTTTTACGTATCATAATGGGATAAATATCAACCGTGAATATATTTATAACCTTTGTGTTGACAAATTCCAAATCATATGCTAAACTCA
>CAYNFL010000181.1:0-4360 GCA_964396465.1 uncultured Christensenellaceae bacterium | reverse complement strand
GCCTGGTCCGCGATGGCGCGCGTGATGGCCTGGCGGATCCACCACGTGGCGTAGGTGGAGAACTTGTAGCCCTTGCGGTAGTCGAACTTCTCCACCGCCTTGATGAGGCCGAGGTTGCCCTCCTGAATGAGGTCGAGGAACAGCATGCCGCGACCCACGTAGCGTTTGGCAATACTCACGACGAGCCGCAGGTTGGCTTCGGCGAGCTTGCGTTTTGCGGCTTCCTCCCCCAGCGCCATGCGCTTGGCGAGGTCGATCTCCTCGTCGGCGGTTAAAAGGTTGACCTTGCCGATCTCCTTCAGATACATGCGTACGGGGTCGTCAATGCTGACGCCCTCGGGCACGGTCAGATTGATATTGGTATCGACATCCTCGGCGTCCTCTTCGATGAGATCCTTATCGGCTTCGGAATCGACCACGTCGATCTTCATCTCTTCGAGCGCGCCCAAAAGTTTATCCAGATTCTCCGCGTCGATCTCTGCGCCATCCAGCGCGTCGTTGATCTCCTTGTAAGTCAGGACTCCCTTTTTCTTTCCCGTCTCGATGACGTCCTTGATGCGCTCTTCCTTCTCGTTTTGCACGGTCATGCCAAAAGCTTCGATCTTATCGAGGTTCTCGCTCGAGAGCACGATCTTCTCCTCGTCATCCGTATCCTGTTTTTCATACGCCTGCTGCGCGGCGCCTGCGCGTTTTGACTCTTCTTCGAGAGCCTTCTTCTTCGCATTGATCGGCTCTTCGGCCGTTTTCTTGTTCAAAATCCAATCACCCTTATCTATGTTAAAAATTAATTTCCTTATCCAGCCTGCCGATCTCGGCAAGCAGCCTGCGCCTCTCTTCGCCCGTAGCTTCTTTGAGCGCCTCCCGCAGCGCGTCGCGCTGTCTCTCGGCACGCAGCCGGCGCAGTTTTACAGCGCAATCCCGTAAAAACCCCAGCGGATCCTGCGAGACAGTACTGGCCCCGGCGAGCCTTGCGGCTTCGCTTGCGTCCTCCTCGCAATCAAGCTGCGATAATAGTTCGGCATAAGCGGGTTGAATTCCTCTTTTTACGCAGCCGGATAATGCAGAAAAAATATTTTTATGCTCGTTTTTTGTAAAATCATCCTCCGTTACTTCCCAAGCGAGCTCCGCAAAATACTCCGGATATGCCAATGCGTACGCAAGGAACGCTTCCTCCGCCGACTCATCGGCGCTGATTTTAGTACTATTATTCCTATAATTGGCATGTATATTCTCTTTCGCCGCGAAACTTTGTTTTAGCTGGCCGGAGATCGCGGCCGGGCTGTATCCGGTTTCCGCCGCGATGCGCGATACGTAGCGCTCGCGCTGTATCGGGCTTTTCACGCTTTTGAGTATATCCGACGCCTCTATCGCGTACCCCTCGCGCCCGTTATCAGCCGTCAGATCGAACTGCCTTTTGGCGAGGTCGAGCTTGTAGCCCGTTGCGGTGGAGGCGGCGCGCACCTTTTCCGCAAACCCTTTCAGCCCGTATTTCCGTATGAAGTCGTCGGGGTCAACCCCTGCGTCGAAGCGGACGATGCGAAGCTCCAAGCCCTCGGCTTCCAGCACGGCGATCGCCTTGCCCGTTGCGGCTTCGCCCGCCTCGTCGCCGTCGTAAGCGATATAGACGGTATTCGTGTAGCGTTTTAAGAGCATCGCCTGCTCACGCGTGAGCGCGGTGCCCAGCGACGCGACGACCGCCTTGACGCCGTGCGCCTGCAGCGATACCACGTCCATATACCCCTCGACGATTGCGACGCTTTTGACTGTTTTGAGCATGCGCACGAGGTTGAGGCCGTATAGGTTCTTACGCTTGTTGAACAGCAGCGTATCGCGCGTATTCAGGTATTTGGGGCCATCGTCTTTGCCCAATACGCGCCCGCCGAACGCGATCACATCCCCGAAAACGTTGATGATCGGAAACATCACGCGGCTGCGGAACGTATCGTACATGCGGTTGTCCTTGACGGACACGAGCCCGCTTTCGCGGATCAGGCTTTCGGCAAAGCCTTTCTCCTTAAGCACCCCCGTCACGCCATCCCACGAATCGGGAGCGTAGCCCAAGCCGAAGCGCTTGACGGCCGGTGACTCGATGCCGCGTTTTTCAAGGTAGGCAAGCGCCTCCGCCCCGCGCGGCGAATGCAATGTATCGAAGTAATACTGCGCGGCAATTTTGTTCATCTGCGCAAGCGTCTGTTTCTTGTGCTTAATCTGCTCATAGTTTTTATCGTTGAGCAAACGCGGCATCTCCATATGCGCGCGGCGCGCCAGCATTTCCACAGCTTCCGGGAACGTAACCTTTTCCGCCTTCATCAGAAAATTCGTCGCGTTGCCGCCCGCCTTGCAGCCAAAGCAGTAATAGAGCTGCTTGTCGCGCGATACCGAAAAGGAGGGCGTCTTCTCGTGATGGAACGGGCAAAGCCCCCAGTAGCGCCCGCCGCGCTCGCTGAGCGTGACGTAGCCCGACACGACGTCCACAATATCGTTTTTTGCGTAGAGCTCAGAGAGCCACGAATCCTCAAACTTTGCCATCAGTACTTTTCCCAGCCTTTGGGTATATAGATATCGCAAAACGCGCTGACGGCGTACCGGTCGGTCATACCCGCCACGTAATCCGTCACGGCCTGCTGAATGCCATACTGCTCCACGCGCTTTAAAGCGTCCCCGCCCATATCCCGCGGGTTCTCGCAGTAGTGGCTGTAGAGCAGCCGGATCATACCTTCGGCCTTGTTCTCCTCCTCCTTGGCCTTCGAACCGAAGTACACGTGCTCGAACATGAACTGCCGGAGTTCCTCGGTCAGCGCTTCGATATCCTCCGACATGCGCACAGCCGGCTTGCCATAGCTGTTTGTCACGAGGTCGCGGATCATGGTATTGATTCGGCCGCTGTGCGTCTTCCCGAAGGCGTGCTCGAACTTCTCCGGTATGCTTTGTATG
Source organism: uncultured Christensenellaceae bacterium (assembly GCA_964396465.1). Lineage (GTDB taxonomy): Bacteria > Bacillota > Clostridia > Christensenellales > SZUA-584 > JAEWCC01. The sequence continues at coordinate 1,426 of CAYNFL010000181.1, read as the reverse complement.
ATGCCTGCGCGAAGCGCGTCGTCGATGTCGTGGTTGATGTACGCGATGCGGTCGGCATAGTTGACCACCATGCCCTCCAGCGTGGCGGGCGTCAGCGATTTTTTGTGGTTCAGTATGCCGTCGCGCACCTCGAACGTCAGGTTCAGCCCCTCGCCGCCGTTTTCGAGCAGCGTCACGACGCGCAGGCTTTGCTCGTTGTGCTCAAAGTGCCCGGTGAGCTCGCCCAGCACGCGCTCCCCCGAATGCCCGAACGGCGTGTGCCCTAAGTCATGCCCCATCGCGATGGCTTCGGTCAAATCCTCGTTGAGCCTTAAGCAGCGCGATATCGTGCGCGCAATCTGCGAAACCTCGAGCGTGTGCGTGAGCCGCGTGCGGTAATGATCTCCCTCGGGCGAGAGAAAAACCTGCGTCTTGTGCTTTAAACGCCGGAATGTCTTGCAATGCAGTATGCGGTCGCGGTCGCGCTGGTACACGGTGCGCATCGGGCAGGGCGAAAGCTCCCGCTCGCGCCCGCGGCTCTCCGCGGCTTTGGCGGCATACGGCGCGAGCAGCGCGTATTCCCTGTTTTCATATTCCTCGCGGAAACATATTTCTTTCATGCTTACTATTTATACGTGAGCAGGCAAAACTCCTGCCGCAATATGCATTATCTATTTGGACAGGTTCAAAAAAAGGACAGTATCAGCGCAACACGATGCTGTTCTGCGCGAAAGGGTTCTTGCGCACCGCGATCGACCCAGGTACGGGTAGCGCTGTTTAAGATAGCGCATGTGCTGCACCCATTCGAAAACCAGCAGGCCGTATGCGCGCGTGAGGTCTCCCGCAAGATGGCTGATATCGCTTTCGGGCAGGGCAGTAAAACCTCGCGGTTCTCAAGCTCGTCGATGAGGGGGTATATCGCCTAAAGCATGTCGGTAAACGTGTCAAAATAAAAAACAGTACGGAAAGCAATATTAGAATGATGACAATCGCTTGATTGAACCGCAGCCGTTTCATGATTACCCCCCCGTGTTTTACCGATTATACCATAACAAGCGCGCACAAGCTGTACTGAGAAAAAAGCGCCCTTTAAAGCAGGCGCTTTTCGTACGATTACCCGTCATGTGGATTCGGGATATCGCTGTGGGTCACCATCACGTTTTCGTACTTTTCCACGCGGTCTCTGCCCGGCGTCTGCCGCTTTCTTTTCCGCCTGATTTTCATGCGCTTCACCTCCCGTGATTAGTATGCGCCGTATGCGCGCCTGCGCTTCCCCGCTGAAAAATTTTTTTCCATACATTTTTCTTTAGGTATTGAAAGCAGGTAAAGCAGCAGCTCGGCGTGGTGCTGGACGACTGCCATTTTCACGACACGCTGCGCCCGGCGAATGCTTGATGACGATGGCCCCGTCGTTGGAGCCCTTTGTATCCGACTCAATCACGGTTCC
>CAYNFL010000180.1:0-4398 GCA_964396465.1 uncultured Christensenellaceae bacterium | reverse complement strand
CGTTACCGCGCTTTCAACCATTTCATAATCATACGAATCAATCGGGAAATCGGTTGGTATCGGAATCGACGGAACTCCCATTGTGTTTACCTCCATGTTTCTCTATTATTGAAAAATCTGCGCTATTCCATACGCGCGCCGCACTTGGGGCAGAACGGGTCAACGCCCGGAATGGCCGCGCCGCAGCCCGGGCAGACTGATACGGGCTGCGGGGGTTGTCCGTATGGCGGGTAAATCGCGTTCGGGACGTATGGCCCCGGCGGGTATGGCGGCGGGCAGGGCGGATAAGGCGGATAGGGCGGCCAGTAAGGCTGAGGAGGCCTTTTGTCCCGAATGAGCGCCGCAATGATGATCGCGATGATGAACGATACAAAAAAGCTCAGGCAGTAAAAGCCCGCGAAGCTGTACCCTTTTTTCTTCGCCATGCTGGCCGGAATAAAAGACAGGCCGACATTAATGCCAATGCCGACGACGGCCAATATGATGAGCGCGGCAATCGAAAAATTACCCAGATCCGAACTGTACTCCCAATCGAAATCGTACATCGCGTTCTCCCGTTATCCCATCGCATATCAAAATGCTGCGGCGTGCTGTACCGCCGCAGCACTCTTTTCGTGAAGCTGTTCGCTATCCCTCCGCAAAAAGACTGTACCGGCAGCTGCGGCATGCTCGCGGAAGTATCGTGTTATGTTACTTTACACGCGTACCGCAACTGGCGCAGAACGTGTCGTTGCCCGTCAGCGTAGCGCCGCAGCTCGGGCAGACGATCGCCGTCGGCTGCGCGGGCTGGCTGTAAGGCTGGCCGTACTGGGGCTGGCCATACTGCGGCGGCTGGCCATATTGCGGCGGGTACGGCGGCTGGCCGTACTGCGGCTGGCCATACGGCTGGCCGTATTGCTGATACGGCTGCTGCGTCTTGTCCTGAATCACCGCCGCGACGATGATCGCAATGATACCCAGAAAGAAACCGAACGCCCAGTATCCTCCATAGCTGTAGCCTTTTTTTCTGGCCATGTTTGCTGCAATGAAAGCACATGCGAGTGCTACTCCCAACCAAACCACAAGCCAAATAATAGTGCCCAGAACACCTAAGCCCGTATAATAGCCATAATCATAATAGTCATTCATTTATAAACGCCCTCCTGATTAAAATAATTACAATAACATTATAACAAACATTCTATTTTTACACAATCACAACACGATACACCAGCACATTCTTTTTTAAGTATCATGAAAAACTGTTGTATCGCTAAATATTCGAAAATACCCATATGCCGTTTTTTTGTCCGGCGAAATGAAGGCTGGGGATTATGAATGCGTAACGGCCAGCCGCATTTGCACGAATTACCTTGTGCGCTGTAGACATTTAATAAAATATGATATAATCTTCATATAATATTCCTGTCGGAAAAGCCGAGTCGAAAGGAGAGGGATATGTCAAACACGATCAGCGACGATTTCAAGAAGATATGGCTTGCGGGCGTCGGCGCGATGGCGCTGACCATGGAGAAGGCGCAGGAGCTCATCGAGATGCTCATCAGAAAAGGCGAGCTTACCGTAGAGCAGGGAAAAGCGCTCAACGAAGAACTAAAGCACGACATGCGCGAAAAAGTAAAAACCACGGTATCACAGAGCAAGCTCTGCGTCGAGGGCGTCATCGACAACTTAGACAAGATGAGCAAAGAGGACATCGCCGCCATCAAGGCCAAACTGGCTGCCATGGAAGCGCAGGATGGCAAAGAATAATAACGCTGCCTCGGAACGATTCAAGGATATCGTGCGGGCGCTTTCGCACAGCGGCTTGATTCACGGGCTGACGCCGGTTAAGCTTAGGCAGATACTCGAGGAATTGGGGGCGACATTTATTAAGTTTGGCCAGATCATGTCGATGCGCCCCGATATGATCCCCGCGGATTACTGCGAGGAACTCGCAAAGCTGCGCACCGACGCACGGCCGATGGGCTTTGAACTGGTGCAACGCGTGCTCGCCGAAGAATACGGCGAGCCTCCTGAAAAATTCTTCTCCTTCATCGAGGAGACGCCGTTTGGGGCTGCCTCCATCGCGCAGGTGCATAAAGCAACGCTTAAGGACGGCCGCGCCGTCGTGATCAAGGTACAGCGCCCCGGTATCGCGGACAAAATGGCGCAGGATGTTAAGCTGCTGCACCGGCTTTCCGGCATATTGCGCATCGTCAGCCGCGCGGGAAACGTGATTGATTTCGATGCGGTGATCGATGAGATGTGGGCGGCGGCGCAGCAGGAAATGGACTTCCTGCTCGAAGCGGAGCACCTCCGAGAGTTTGCCGAACGCAACACCGGTATTCGCTATGTCGCTTTCCCGGCTGTGGAAAAGAGGCTCACAACGCGCAGAGCGCTTGTGATGGAGATGGTCGAGGGCATCGCGGTGGACGACACAGCTGCGCTCAAAGCCCACGGGTACGATTTAAAGGAGATCGCCGCCAAAATCGGCGCGAACTATATCAAGCAGATCGTGGACGACGGATTGTTCCACGCGGACCCGCATCCGGGCAACATCCGCATCAGCGGCGGCAAAATCATCTGGATCGATCTTGGCATGGTAGGCCGGCTCTCGCCGCGCCACCGGCAGCTCATCAAGGACGCCGTCATCGCTGCGGCGGACAACGATATCCGCGCACTTGGCGACGCCGTGATTGTGCTCGGCAATTGCAGCGCCGGAGCCGACCACAGCCGCTTATACGCCGATATCGGCGACATGATGGCGCGGTACGGCGCGCTTGAGCTGGGGGATATCGACGCGGGCGCGCTGATGCTCGATTTGCTGCGCGTGGCCGAAGGCAACGGCATCACGATGCCGCCCGGCATTTCGATGCTAGCGCGCGGCATCATGACGATTGAAGGCGTGCTGAGCAGCATCGATCCCAAAACCAATTTTTTATCGATTATCGCGGCCAACGCCGCGGTTGCCCCATGGCAGGATATCGATCTGTTGCGCGCGCTTAAGCGCGGCGGCCGCGCAATGCGTGCTTTCAGCAAAAACGCGGCCGACATCCCCGTGCAGATGTCGGACATCTTAAGGATGGCCGCACACGGCCAGGCCAAAATCAATGTCGAGCTCGTCGGCTCCGACGCACCGTTTAAGCGTGCGGAGCGCGCCGCAAACCGCGGCATCGCGGGGCTGCTCTCCGGCTGCCTCGTGATCGGTTCCAGCATACTGTGTACCACCGGCATGACGCCCCGGCTGTTTGGCGTACCGCTGCTGGGCGCGCTGGGCTTCGCTGCGGCATTCATTATGACCGTTTGGCTTGCGGTATCCATGCTCAGAAAAAAGCGCCGTTAATCACAGCGAAGTTTTAAGGAGCGTTTTATGAAAAGCATAGCGGAAAAAGCGCGCAGTGTATGGGACGAAATATATTCCGCGGAGACAGCGCTTGCGCCGCGCTGCGCGCAGACGGGTATTTTCGCGGTGGACGAAGCGCTCGACTGGCTCTGCGAAGGCGCGAAAAGCGTGATCGACTTCGGCTGCGGCAACGGCACGATGCTGTTTTTATGCGCGCTGCGCGGCACGCAGCGGCACACCGGCATCGACTTTTCGCCTTCTGGCATCCGCCTCGCGAAAAAGCGTGCCGCGCTGCTTAAGCTGGGGCGGTATCGGTTCATCACGGGCGGTATCGAAAAACTCGATTATATCGGCGGCGCAACGCAGGACGCCGCGATACTTTCCAACATCGCGGACAACCTTGCCCCGCACGACGCGCAGCATCTGCTCTCACAAATTCGCCGCGTCGTGCGCCCCGGAGGCAGGGTATTCATCAAACTCAATCCGTATATCGACGCGAACCGGATGCGCGAATGCGGTATCCGCGTGACCTCGGGCGACCTCTTGGACGGCGGGCTGCTGCTTTTTAATCTGCCCACCGAAAAATGGGCGGCGCTGTTGCGCGGGCTTTTTATCATCGAGGGCTGCACCGAAGCGTATTACCCCAAGCACGAGCAGCTCAACCGCATATTTACGCTGCTGGTACCGCCGCGGGCAAAAACATGAAAGCGCAAATCGCCATCCGGCGCGCGCGGCCGCAGGAGCATGAAACGCTCACGGAAATATCATTCGCCGCAAAGCGGCACTGGAACGACCCGCCGGAATACTTTGAAACTTGGAAAAACGAGCTTTCGGTCACGCGCGAATACATCGAAATCAACGCGGTATTCGTCGCGGAAACGCCGGAAGGGATCGCGGCATATTTTTCGATCGTGCATGTGCCGGAGGATTTTATGGCCGGTTCCGTATTCGTTCGGCAAGGATATTGGCTGGAGCATATATTCGTCCGTCCTGAGTACCTGCGCCGCGGTATCGGTACGCAGCTCATCGGATTTGCGCGCGATTGGTGCGCGCGACAGCGCATTAAGCGCCTTTTT
>CAYNFL010000179.1:0-4410 GCA_964396465.1 uncultured Christensenellaceae bacterium | reverse complement strand
GGTCGCGAACGGATGGCCGTGGTCGCCGCCGTTGCAATCAAGTATATCGATCTGCTCGATGGTATCGAAATAATGCTTTTGCGCGTAGGCGCAAAACACGCTCGTTACGCCGGGATCGAAGCCGCTGCCGAGCAGCGCGGTGACGCCCGCCGCCTTGAAGCGGCCGTGATACGCCCACTGATGGCTGTATTCGAACTTCGCGGTATCCGACGGTTCATAGTTCGCGGTGTCCACATAATTCGTATTCGTCTTCAGGCACGCGTCCATGATATGAAGATCCTGATATGGCAGCGCGAGATTGATCACGACATCCGGCTTATAGCTTTCAATCAGCCTTGCGAGTTCATCCACGTTGTCGGCGTCCACCCGCGCGGTTTCAATCTTCGTTTTGCTGCCTCGCAGCTTTTCCTTCAACGCGTCGCATTTTTCCTTCGTGCGGCTCGCGATCATGATTTCACTAAACACTTCGGAGTTCTGGCAGCATTTGTGCGCCGTGACGCTGGCCACGCCGCCCGCCCCGATAATCAATGCTTTTCCCATGGTTATCCTCCTGTATCAGTTTATTGGCCCCCTCTGACGAGGGGCTGGCAGGCACTGGATTTTATATCTGGTGCCTGTCTGGGGGAGAGAAAAGCATGATGGTTTTCGCTCCCCCCGCAATGGGGCTATCCAAAGACAGGCGGGCGGATAATATCCGCCCCTACACCGTCTGCTACCCAATCGACGAACGCCTAAGGCTCTCCTTTGAGGGGAGCTCCCGGAAAAGCAATCAAAGATTGCTTGCCCTGTCTGATATTCATCCCTGCTTAGCCTCCGCCAATGGGGCTATTCAAAGACGGGCGGGCGGATAATATCCGCCCCTACTTCATTGCGATAGCGGGCGGATAATACCCACCGGGGCACTTTATCCGCCCCTACTTCATCGCGAGCAGCAGCTCACGCAGCACCTTGTTCGCCACCGAGGTGGACGCGCCCGAGGGGTCGAGTGCCGGGGCAAGCTCTACGAGGTCGCACGCGACGAGATTTAAACGGCATACCTCGTATACCGCCTCCAAAAGCTGCATGAACGCCACGCCGCCCGGTTCCGCCGTACCCGTACCGGGAAACACCGCGGGATCGAGCACGTCAAGATCGATCGAAAAATATATCGGCATATCCAGCAATTTCAGCACCGTTTCCTTCAGCCCCGCAAAGTCGAACTTGCTCATCTGCACATGCCCCTGCGCCGCCCATATAAACTCTTCGCGGTCGCCCGAGCGGATGCCGAAGCTGTATATCCGTCCGTCGCCGATTAGTTCCCACACGCGCCGCATCACCGTCGCGTGCGAAAGCGCCGCGCCGAGATAATCCCCGCGCAGGTCGGTATGCGCGTCGAAGTGAATGACGCGCAGTTCTGGATACTTTTTGGCCGCCGCGCGTATCGCGCCCAAAGATACGAGATGCTCCCCGCCGATCATGAGCGGCCGCTTGCCGTCGTTCAGTATTTTTTCCGCCTGCGCTTCGATCGCGTCAAGCGCCGCCTTCGCGTCCCCGAAGCACAGCTCTATCTCACCGAGGTCGCAAACGCGTTTATCCGTTTCAACGTCCTTGTCAAGGTACGGGCTGTAGGTTTCAAGCGCGTACGATTCCGCGCGCATCACGCGGCTGCCGAAGCGCGCGCCGGGGCGGTAGCTCGTCGTGGCGTCGAACGGCGCGCCGAATATCACGGTATCCGCCTGCTCGTAGCTTTTATTGCAGCCCAGAAACTTTTCCATCATTCCACGTCCTTTATCAAGTCTTCCACATAAGTCGGCAAAGCAAACGCCGCCTTGTGCAGATTGGTGTTGTAATACCGGGTTTCAATACCCAAAGCGTTCCACCGCTTTGCGTCAAGGTGCTGTATCGGGTGGTACTGCTTCGATGAAAAACCGAACAGCCAGTGGCCGGCCGGGTACGTCGGGATGTGCGCCTGATACAGCCGCGAGAGCGGAAAGGAAAGCACGATCTGTTTGTGGATGCGCTTAACCGCTGCCGCGTCGTCGGGGTAAAACGGATTCTCGTGCTGGTTCACGAGTATACCGTCACTCTTCAGCGCTTTGAAGCAGTTTCCGTAAAACTCCTTCGTGAACAGCCCCTCGCCCGGCCCGAACGGATCGGTGGAATCCACGATGATCACGTCGTAAGCATCGCTGCAGCGCCGGATGTACTTGAGCCCGTCCTCAAAGCGGATGCTCACGCGCGGGTCGGAAAAGCCGCTCGCCACCTTCGGGAAGTACTTTCGGCATACGGACACCACATCCTCGTCGATCTCAACGAGGTCGATATGCGCGATGGCATCATAGCGGCACAGCTCGCGTACCGCGCCGCCGTCGCCGCCGCCGATGACGAGCACGTTCTTCGCCGCGGGATGCACCGCGAGAGGCACGTGCGTGATCATCTCGTGGTAAATGAACTCGTCCTTTTCGGTCAGCATCAGTATACCGTCCAGCACGAGCATTCGCCCAAACTCGCTTGTGTCGAAAACGTCGATGCGCTGAAACGCGCTCTGCGCGCAATAAAGTTGCTGGTCGATATCGATGCAAAGCCCCACATGCTTCGTATGCTTTTCCGTAAACGTCAGCTGCATGGCTGCCCTCCCTTGATCACGTTGATGCGCGTAACGCCTAAATCCTCCGGGCCGGTCAAAGCGCCGCCCTTTTCTTTCATGTACTGAATGTATCGTATGATATCGCCCGTGATGCGCTCTCCTGGCGCGAGTATCGGTATGCCCGGAGGATAGCACATCACGCTTTCGGCGCATATATGCCCCGCGCTCGTTTCAATGGGCAGCGATACCGTCTTTGCGTAGAACGCCTCCTGCGGCGTCGCTGCCACTTCGGGGGTGAAGTATTCCATGTCCATCATGCCCGCTTTATCGCGTTTATACAGCCGCCGTATCTCCGCTAAAGCGGAGACGAGCCGCTCGATGTCGCGTTCGCGGTCGCCCACGGAAATGTAAGCGAGCATATTCGCGGCGTCGCCGAACTCCGCCTGAATATCGTAATCGTCGCGCAGTATGTCGTATACCTCGATACCCGCGAGGCCGGTGTCCAATGTGTGTACGGAAAGCTTGGTCGGATCGAAATCGTATATCGAATCGCCATTGACGAGTTCCCGCGCGTAAGCGTAGTAATCTCCGATATCGTTGATCTCATCGCGCGCATACTGCGCAAGATCGCACACCTTTTTGAATATCTCCCTCCCGCGGAGGCTTAAGTTTTTGCGCGAAATATCGAGGCTGCTCATGAGCAGGTAAGAGCCGCTCGTGGTCTGCGTCAAGTTGATGATCTGCCTTACGCGCCCCTCGCTCACATTCGGCCCAAGCACGAGCAGCGAGCTTTGCGTGAGTGAGCCGCCCGACTTATGCATGCTGACGGCCGCCATATCCGCGCCCGCCGCCATCGCGCTAATGGGCATGCCCTCGCCGAAGTAGAAGTGCGTGCCGTGCGCCTCGTCCGCGAGCGCCTTCATGCCGCGCCCGTGCGCAAGCCGGACAATCTCCGCGATGTTCGGGCAAACGCCGTAATATGTCGGGTTGTTCACAAACACCGCCTTTGCGTCCGGGTGCGTTTTGATAGCGGCTTTCACGTCTTCAATCGCCATACCGAGCGATATGCCAAGGCGCTCGTCCGTCTGCGGGTTCACATAGACCGGAACCGCGCCGCACAGAATGAGCGCCCCGATCACGCTGCGGTGCACGTTCCGCGGCAGTATGATTTCATCGCCGCGCCCCGCTGCCGAAAGTATCATGCTCTGCACGGCGGAGGTCGTGCCGCCCACCATGAAGAAAGCATGTGCCGCGCCGAAGGCCTGCGCCGCCAGCTGCTCCGCTTCGCGGATCACCGATACGGGGTGGCACAGGTTATCGAGCGGCTTTTGCGAGTTCACGTCCGCCTCCATGCACTGCCGCCCGAGGAACGCGGCCAGCTCCGGGTTGCCTCTCCCCTGCTTGTGGCCCGGCACGTCGAACGGCACGATGCGCGCCGCGCGAAGGGACTTCAACGCCTCGAGCAGCGGCGCTTTTGTCTGATCCAGCCTTTCCATGTCAGTATACGTTTTTGCCGCTGAAGATGTCGATCATCTCGCGGCGCAGGTTTGCGGTAATCTCGAGCCGTTCGCGCGGCGGCAGCTCGTGCACGTCCGTATTGAACAGGTAGTTTTTTAGGTCGATCTCTTTAAGCAGCATGCGCGTATGAAACATGTTGGCCTGATACACGTTGATGTCCACTGCGTCGTAGCGCTCCAGCGTGGGCTCCGCGATATAGTCCTGTATCGACGTGATGTCGTGGTCGATGAACAGCTTCTTGCCGTTCACGTCGCGCGTGAAACCGCGCACGCGGTAGTCCATCGTGATGATGTCGGAATCGAAGCTGCCGATCAAGAAATCGAGCG
>CAYNFL010000178.1:0-4435 GCA_964396465.1 uncultured Christensenellaceae bacterium | reverse complement strand
CACGACGTACCGAACATCATCAAGGCCAAAAAGGCGATCCGAAAGGCTTTTGAAGCGCAGATGGCAGGCAAGGGCTTTTCGCTAGTCGAGCTGCTTTCCACCTGCCCGACCAACTGGGGCCTCTCGCCGGTCGAAGCCGTCAAATGGCTGAAAGAAAACATGATTCCTTATTACCCGCTCGGCGTGTTCAAGGAGGCGAAGTGACATGACAAGTGAAATCATTATCGCGGGCTTCGGCGGGCAGGGCGCGCTGCTGATGGGCGAACTCATCGCGCAGGCGGGCATGACGGAGGGCAAACAGGTTTCCTGGCTGCCGTCCTACGGGCCGGAGATGCGCGGCGGCACGGCGAACTGCTGCGTGATCGTGTCGGATGAGCCGGTGGGCTCACCGGTTGTCACCGAGGCGGACGCCGTGATCGTGCTCAACAAGCCCTCGCTCGATAAGTTTGAAGGCGCAATCAAGCCGGGCGGCAAGCTTTTCATTAACTCGTCGCTGATCGATAAAAAGGCGGCGCGCAGCGATATCACCGTTTACTATATTCCCGCCAACGAGCTCGCGATGGAGCTGGGCAACGCTAAGGTTGCCAACGTGGTGATGCTGGGCGCATATATCGCGGCCTCGGGCGTCGTCGCCAAGGAAAGCGTGATTGCTGCCGTGGCGCACATGCTGGGCGAACGCAAGGCGCATCTGATCCCTATGAACGAGAAGGCGTACGACGCGGGTGCGAAGAGCATATAACCAATAGGTTAAACCGTTCGATTTCAGTGAAAAAGCAAGGTGTTGCATAGATAATACTTTGCTTTTTACGTTAAATAAAGATCTTTATAAGTAACCGGACAAAACCCGGCTGCCAATCGTTTAGCAGGTGCAGGAGGTGAACCAAAGCGTAGGATCGGATTCTTTATTGCGTACGGATAAAGGATTTGCGTCGGTATACCAGCGGAATATCAAATGCGTATATCAAATTTGCCGTCTTTATCTGAGAACTGCTTACAGATGTTCGCCCCGCTTGCCTTTTTTGAGTTGCTGCTTGCCCGCGTGGTCCGCGCGCTGCTGCGGCATGGGTACGATGTCGCCGTAACCCTCCGCCTCGGCGTCGGTTAACGGAGGCCGCGGCACAGCACCTGTCACATCCGTATTCGATATGACATCCATGGGGGTGCTGAGCTCGGTGCTGCTCTCCACGTTGTAACGATCTTTTTGTTTTTTGTTCATTGCGCTTAGCCTTTCAGCGTTTACAGGTAGTATTTGCTGGGCGGGAGATAATATTCCCGGTGCGCATCATAATGTCCGTCATCACTTATAAATAAAAGGAGCTTTGAGGCTCCTCAGCTTGTTGACAAAGCCTCCTGCCATGATATATGCTTCGAAGCTGTTGTGGATTTCACATGGAAACATGCCTTTCGATTATTGGCCTGCCACTGGCAGACCAATCCCTTGAGAAAGGCAATAAAACAGCTGGGTAATGCACACAAAAACCGATGACAAACGTAAGTTTGTCATCGGTCTGAGGAGCTTTGTGACTCCTTTTAGCTTTCACTATTATGCAGCCGTGACTGACCGGGCTTTCCGCCGGTACCTCTGTTGAAACCGGGGTTATTGGCAGGCCGTCACTTCCGCAACGGTGTCCAGCGCCGCGATATACGCGAGATGCTTATACGTCATCCTGTGATTGTGGGATACCCACGTTTCTGCGAACGTGAGCAGCGTGGATTTTTTCCGCCCGGCATCGCTGAAATAGATCGTGTCGCCGTCATATTTGCAGGCGACGACCGCGTGCGCCCTGCTGCCTTTTTTAAAATAACATATCACGCCTTCCGGGTGCCGGTTGATCGCTTCCTTAATGGCGGCGATGCCGTTATCGCAGGGGTTTATGACGTACGTGCAGGCGCCGTTAAAGCCTTGCAGGTAAGGGGAGTCCGGAGCGAGCGCGCATATGGGTGTAACCCCGAAATTGGTTGTCAGGTTTGCATAGTTCATCACGGTGCGCCGTTTATTCGATTCGTAGATGAATCTCGGGGTTGCGGGTATGCCCATATTGTTGATCATGATGGCATAGGAGGACATGATGCAGGCCTTTTTTCTGACGGAGCGCGAAAATCTCCATTGGGAATCGCCCTGATAATATAACGTATACGTTCGTTCGGCGCCTTGGGCGGTCACGCTGGCCGAGGGATACGCGGCAAACGAGAGATAAGCGACTTGACCCCAGGCTATGATGCCGTTGTATTCGATCTGATACCATTTTCCCGATTGCGCATATACTTTGACAAAGGCTCTGGCCGGGAGTTTTACGACCACATCGCATTTCGTTGACGGGCCGCTGCGCAGCTTCAAGCTTCTTTTCGCGGTGCACACGGCCACGCCGATCGGCGCGCCGGTTTCCGCTTTCGCTGTCGCCAAAGGCGCAATCAGCAACGCAACCGCAGCCAGAACGATAATAAAGCTGATCATTCTGCCGAATCGTTTTGAAACCGTCATGCTGTTCAATATTCCACCTTTCATGTTTAATTGCACTATACACCAATATATGAAAGTAACGTCTATACGGTTAAAATAACTTTACATCAATATAACCGAAATGAAACAGTTTTTCAACCTGTCAGCAACAGAAAATTAACAATCATAAGGCGGGACGGAGAACGAAGGGAATTTATTCTGCAATTTTACAGAGCAGCTGCGGGAAAAATGGATAGGGAACCAACCGGGCGGGCTTCAATCCGGGATATTGCATTCCGGCTGTTCGTGGTATATATTGTATGAATCGACGTCATGAATTTTAGGGAGGTGCCAATGTTTTGCCGCAAGTTCAAATTTGCTTTTAAGGGTATCGGCAAGGCGCTGCGCGCAGAGAAAAGCCTGCGCGTGATGGCAGCCTGCTTTGTGCTCGTCATCGCGGCGGGGTTGCTGCTTGGCGTGACGGCGTTCGAATGGGCGGTGTTGCTGCTTTGCTGCGGCACGGTGCTGGCAGCGGAGCTCATCAACACGGCGATTGAGCGCACGGTGGATATCGCCGCGCCGGATAAGCAGCCGCTCGCCGAAGCGGCCAAGGATATCGCTGCGGGCGCGGTGCTGGTGATGTCGCTGTTCGCGGCGGCGGCGGGGCTCATCATATTGCTGCCGTACGTCATCGAGATGCTATCATGATCATGTTGCGGCGGGCGGCAATCATAGCGGATCGGTTTGCGATGCTAATCATAATGTCTTGAGTTCTATCCACCCCAGCCGCCTGAGTTCCTCCGGCGCCAGCGTGATATCCGTATTGGCCAGCGTGTCTCTCGCCTGCTCCATATTTGAAAACCCCGCGAGCGCAACCGACGGGACATCATGCGACGTGATATAGGAGAGCAGTATCGCGGAGGGCGTGGTGCGGTATTTTTCCGCAAGCGCATATGCATAAGCAATCTGTCCGTCGATGATGTCGTTGCCGAAATAGCGGCGGTACTCCTCGTCAAGGTTTTTTAGCCCGCCCGCGGCGGGCGCTTTGCGGAACACGCCGCGCGCCTGTGAACTGAAAGCGAACACCGTAATGCATTTGCGTTTATACCAGCCATAGTCGCCGGGTGACATCATTATAAGCGTGTCGTCGGAGTTAAGCGGTTCCTCAAACTTCGCCGCGCTCCAGAGTATCTGCGCGCCGGTAAACCCATGAAGGCCGTGCGCGGCGGCATACGTATTGGCTTCATCGATGCGCGCCGCCGTCCAGTTGGATGCGCCGATGGCGCGTATCTTGCCATCGCGGATGGCTTTGCAGAGCGCCTCCATGACGGGGCCGACGGGCTGTGAACTATCGTCGCGGTGCAGCCAGTAGATATCGATATAGTCCGTTCCGAGCGCAAACAGGCTGTCCTCGATGTCGCCGAGTATGGCTTCAGGCGTCATGCGCGGGCGGCTCAAATCCGACCATAACGGATGCGCGCCCTTCGTGGAGATTACCACGTCATGACGGTTGCCGCGCGGCTGCATCCAAAGCCCGATCATCTCCTCGCTGAGAGGCCGTTCGGCGATATGCCAGGAACCATACACCTTTGCGGTGTCGATCAGCGTGCCGCCTTTCTCAACGAAGTAATCAAGTATCGCAAAGCTTTCGCGCTTGCCCACCTTGCCGCCGATCTCCGCCGTGCCGCATCCGACTGCGGAAATATCGATCGTACCCTCCGCGGCTTTGTATTTGAGATATTTCATTTGCGCAATTCCTCCGGTCATTAATCCCTGTTGTGTTGTATTCGGCGGGTATAGGAATAATCCTGCAAAGAGTTTAATATTGAATCGCAAGGTATTATATCAGCGGATTCATCGGCTGGCTTGTATTCTTTAATTGGATTTTAAGCTGGTTACCCGAATCGAGGTATGCCAGCAGCACGCTTTTGGGGTCTAATATACCCTGGCGGTTCAGTTCGTGCGCGATCCACGCCCTGTCCCTGCCGATCATCT
>CAYNFL010000177.1:0-4435 GCA_964396465.1 uncultured Christensenellaceae bacterium | reverse complement strand
TTCAAGAGGATATTAATGAAATCGCAACTGAAGATTTACAACAAACGCAGATCTATAAACAACTGCAGGATCATTGCAAATTGTTATTTACCTATTATGACAGCATATCACGGATATCAAAGCAGCTCAATAAGGTTGTACAGGATTTCAAAACTGAGTCCGATCAGGTTGAGCAGGTTGCGGCTTTTCTAAAAAAAGGTGCGGAGCAGCAAACCATCGATATCCAAAATAGTATGAAGCTCATTGAGGAATTTACATATAAGATAGATGAGATATATAACAAATCCCGCAATATCATTTCACAGGCGTATTATATGGAGGAAAACAACAAAAACGTTTACGAATCCGTGAATAAGCTGGTATCAAATCAGCAGAGATACGATGAAGCTGTTGCAGAGATATTTGAAGCCCTCAAAAGAATTATTACCAAAACGCAGAAAATCGGAGAGATTACCAGGTTTATCAACCGCATATCGAGCGAGACGAATCTTCTGGGGCTGAACGCTAAGGTTGAGGCGGTGCATGCCGGTACAGGCGGCAGAGGCTTCTCTATAGTTGCCGACGAAATACAGCGGCTTTCCAGGGAAAGCAAAGAAGCCAGCGTGGATATAAGTGATACCATTGACAGCGTAACAGACGAGATCGGCATACTTCAAAGAGTTGCGCAGAAATCACAAGGTATATTTGAGGATCAAAGAGGCTCTGTCAATGAGGTGAGCGAAGCATTTAAGAAGAATATTGACTTTATCAGTACATATATTTGCGAACAGAAGGGATTTAATTCCGCTATCGAAGAGATCAATGAAGATAAAAAAACGCTTGCTGACTCAATCTCCAGAATATTCTCTTCGATCAGAGAGTTTACGGCGTCTTCTCATTCCATATCCAGTTTAACGTTCAATCAAAACAATTCGATTATGCAACTGAGTAAATTGGATGAGGATCTGTCTGCCGGAGTAGCGTCTCTCGATCAACAGAAACAGGGCATTCGTGTAAAATACCAAGCCGCAGCAAGACATAAGATTGCCGTTATATTCAATTTGGACAACGATTTCTTTTATCCGCCCAAAAGAGAAGCGCTTAAATCTGCAGAAATATACAATTATGATATCGACGTTTATGCGCCAAAGTCAAGAGGCGCAGAAGGCGTGAAAGAAATGGCAGAATTTATAGATAAAATAATTGATGAAAAATATGACGGACTTGTAATAAGCCCGATAGATGACAATCTTATATACCAGAAGCTGAAACAGCTTAACAGCATCGGTATGAAAATTGTGTTTATTGATTCCAAGCTTGACAGCATTGATCATATTGCTTATATCGAGACCAATGGAAAAGCGGCGGGGGCCGTAGCTGCGCGTGTGGTTATAGGTGCGATGGGCAATCAGGGCGAAGTGATCGTCAATACCTGGACGGATGTTCAAATTGCTGCTATTGAAGACCGCAAAAAGGGGTTTATTGAAGAGATTAAGCGCAATTCGGAAATATGCGTCCATGAAATGCCGGTCACCAGTAACCCTTCTGATGATGAGGCTGAGAAAACAATCAATGCGATGCTTCGACAAGTTCCCAATGCGCGCTTTATATTCCTGACCAACTGCGAATGGGCCAGAGTGTTTATCAAATATATGAAAAAAAATCGCCCAAATATTCAGGTGATTACAATTGATTATACAAAAGATATACAAAGCGCAATGAATGAGGGATATATCCATTATGCTATCAGTCAGCGCGCATATTCTTGGGGGAGCATGTCAATAGACTTTTTGGATAAGAGTATTCATAATAAGCCGGTTATAAAGTATGTGGATACCGGCACTTATGAAGTCAATCTCCAAAATATGAGCATTTACAAAGAGCTTTAATGAGTAGGTATTACTTTAAAAAAATGTATTGTGTTATATTCTAAATCAGCCTGTAACGATAATAAACTAAAGGCAGCTCAGAACGAACTGCTTTTTGTTTTATATTGAAGCTAGTGATAATGGTGGCAGGGCATTTAAATTGATTTTAATACTTTCATGCGTTACGATGTTTCTGCGGATAGCTATGGCGCTTACGACATAAGGAACAATGTAAAGCGAATTATATGATGATAAAGTAATAGCACATCCGAAAACCGGATGTGCTAAACTTTTGAATAGGAACTTGTTTTTTTGTGTCCTATTGTAGATTTTGGCGGAGAGAGAGGGATTCGAACCCTCGGTAGGGTATTAGCCTACACACGATTTCCAGTCGTGCGCCTTAGACCAGCTCAGCCACCTTTCCACAGTCTAAAATTATTCAGTTGTATGCATGATTTCCAATCGCCTGCACGCGATTTCCAGCCGTGCGCCTTAGACCAACTCAGCCATCTCTCCATGGCGCTTTTTAACCCGCGCGAAGGCTATTTTAACATATGGCCGGTAAAATAACAACATATTAAACGCCGACAGCCTGTTTTTCTTTCACATAATTTAAAGCTGCAAGAGGGATAATATAAGCAACGCATGAAAGAAAGGTGATATGTATGCAGAGCTTTAAATCCGGGCAGAAAGCGCCGCAGAGCGGCGATTATAAGATTGTGAATGACCGGGGGCAGGTTGTGCGCAGCGGCGTTACATTGGATAAAGGCGATTCTTTTCCGCCTACGCCGGGCTCGGGCCAGCACTTCGAAAAAGAGTAACCCGGTGAGGCCGGCTCAAAGCCGGCCTTTGATTTCCCATAGAAATTATATAACACAGCTCAGCGCAGCCATACGTATTGGCAAAACAATATTCATCATACAGGTGGCACGTTTTTCAAAAAGCCATACTGCTCTATAAAAGCGAATGGTGTCGAATAATGTTCGTATTTTGACGAACATTTTTGATATTGCACAGGCGAAAGTATGCGCTTGGCGTTGACATTGGCAAAGCGTTACATTAGACTGTATATTGCGATCGAACACCAATACATACCATATATTCGGGAGAACATCATGAAAGCTGCCGTAATCATAGGATCAAAGTCCGATCTTCCTGTGTTGGAAAAAACGATTCAAACGTTAAAATCGTTCGGTGTCGAAGTGGACGCGCACGTGATGAGCGCACATCGCACGCCCGATGCCGCGCATGAATTTGCCGCGAATGCCGCAGACAACGGTGTTGAGGTTATCATCGCCGCGGCGGGCAAGGCGGCGCACCTCGCGGGCGTATTCGCGGCATACACGACGCTGCCGGTGATCGGGCTGCCGATCAAGTCCTCCACGCTGGACGGGCTTGATTCGCTGCTCTCCACCGTCCAAATGCCGCCCGGTATCCCTGTGGCGACGGTGGCGATCGACGGCGCGGAAAACGCTGCGCTGCTCGCGGTGCAAATTCTCGCCGTTAAATACGGTGCGCTTAAGGACAAGCTTGCGGCGCATAAAAAGGATATGGCTGAAAAGGTTTTGGAAGCGGATAAAAATCTTCAAAAGGAGATTTAAATATTGTGAAAAAAATGGAGCAGATCTACGAAGGCAAGGCCAAAAAGGTGTATGCCACGGACAATGCCGATTATGTGATCGTGGATTACAAAGACGACGCGACAGCGTTCAACGGGCTCAAAAAAGGCACCATCGTCGGCAAGGGTATCGTCAACAACAAGGTGTCGAACCACTTCTTCCGGCTGCTTATGAGCAAGGGCATTCCTACGCACTATGTGGAGCAGCTTTCCGACCGCGAAACAGTGGTTAAGAAAGTGGCGATTGTGCCGGTGGAGGTCATCGTGCGCAACCGCGCTGCGGGCAGCTTTTCAAAACGCATGGGCGTGGAGGAAGGCAAAACGCTGCTATGCCCGATACTCGAGTTCAGCTACAAGAACGATGAGCTCGGCGACCCGTTCATCAACGACTACTACGTGCGCGCATTGGGGCTCGCGACGGACGAAGAGATGGACAAGATCAAGGAGTACTCCTTTAAGATCAACGATATACTTTCCGCATACTTGAAAACGATGGGCATCGACCTTATCGATTTCAAGCTGGAGTTCGGGCGTTTCCATGGCGAGATCATACTCGCGGACGAGATATCGCCCGACACCTGCCGCTACTGGGATTCCGAAACGGGCAAAAAGCTTGACAAGGATCGTTTCCGCCGCGACCTCGGCGATGTGGAGGAAGCGTATCAGGAGATTATCCGGAGGCTGATGGGGGAATAATATGCCAGCTTGCTACAGAATTTTATCGCCTTATGATCGCTGCAAGCCGGAGGACGACTGCATGCACGAGGAGTGCGGCATATTCGGCATCTGCTGCGCGGATACCACCATCGAGCCTGCCGACGCCGCGTATTACGGGCTGTTCGCGCTGCAGCACCGCGGGCAGGAGAGCGCGGGCATCGCGGTCGCGCGCGACGGGAGGATCGACTATTACAAGAACATGGGGCTGGTACAGGAAGTTTTCCGCGACAGCCTCGATAAACTCAAAGGCGGC
>CAYNFL010000176.1:0-4487 GCA_964396465.1 uncultured Christensenellaceae bacterium | reverse complement strand
GCTCCATCGAGCACATGCCGGAATCCTTGCCGGTCTGTATGATGTTATGGATCTGGAAATGCTTTTCCTCGCGGATCATGTTGCGCACGGCGGGCGTCGCGACGAGCACTTCGCACGCGGGCACAAGGCCTTCGCCGTCCTTGCGCGGCAGCAGCTGCTGGCAGATGATGCCCTCGAGCACCGTCGCGAGCTGGCTGCGCACCTGGCCCTGCTGGTCAGCCGGGAAGGTATCGAGTATGCGGTCGATGGTCTTGACCGTGCCGATGGTGTGCAGCGTCGAAAACACGAGATGCCCGGTTTCGGCCGCGGTCAGCGCGATCGATATCGTCTCCTTGTCGCGCATCTCGCCGACCATGATCACGTCCGGATCCTGCCGCAGCGCGCTGCGCAGCGCCGACGCGAACGACGGCGCGTCTTCGCCGATCTCGCGCTGGGTGACGATGCTGCGTTGGTGGGAGTGCAGGTATTCCACCGGGTCTTCGATCGTGAGTATGTGGCAGTCGTTCTCTTTATTGATGATGTCGATGAGGCAGGCGAGCGTCGTGGACTTTCCGCAGCCTGTGGAGCCCGTGCAGAGCACGAGACCGTTATTCTTTTTGGTGAACCGAAGTATCGTCTCGGGCAGGTGCAGCGATTCGAAAGCGGGTATCGAGAGCGGCAGCATGCGGATTGCCACGGCGTAGGTGCCGCGCTGCTTGTAGAAGTTGCAGCGGAAACGTCCGTAGCCGTGCATCGAATACGAAAAATCGATGACGCGGTCACGCTGAAGCTGGGCGAGCTGCTCCGTATCGAGGCTTTGAAATACGATGTTCTGTACTTCGCCCGCGGAAAGCACATGCGTATCGGGTATCTTCTGCAAACGTGAATTGACGCGCATCAGTGGATACGCGCCCGCGCACAAATGAATATCGGTTGCGCCGTGTTCCAGCGTTTTTTCGAGGAGGACGCTGAGTATATTAAGTTGCAAAAATGTCATCCCCTTTCAGCGACAGGTGTGGCCGGATTGCGGTGATGACAGCGCGCGGTGCGCATAGAAAAACAACGCTTCCGTGCGTAACTGCGCAGACATCCCGTCCGCTATTTTTTATATCGGTACTTCGGGAGACAAACTTAATTAAATAGATATGATAAATTATGGATAACGAAGCAGCTTATTTCGGTGCGCGCTTTTTTGCGGGGCGTACGGTGACCTCGCGCAGCACCGCGCCGCATATGTACACCTTGACGACGTAACGCTTTTCGCAGACCAGCGGCCCGAAAACGAATTCGCCGTCGCCGTCGGTGAACGTATCGCCCGCCGGAATCAGCTTATCCTCCGCGCAGGCAAACAGGCGCACCACGGCTTCTTTTACGCGGCAGCCTTCGGCGTCGTAAACGACGCCGTGCAGCAAACTGCGCGGTTCCTCCGGCAGCGTCACCACGGCTTCGATGCGCTCATTTTTTTCGGGCGTTACGGAAAATCGCATGGGATACAGCGGCATGGCTCTCCTCCTTATTTCATGAATATTCACAGATCGAAACGAAAATGTGTGGTACAATCAACCAAAAGGATTGCGGCACGGGAGCAAAGATGAAGTTTGGTATTTTTGAAAACAAAACAGCGCTCGGAGAATTCACGAGCGACAAATGCGTATACCGCAAGAAAAGCATTGCGTTTCGGCTGGAGAAAACCGTAAAGTATATTTATTTATTTTCGATACCGCTTTTGCCGCTTCACTTGCGCTACTTCAGCGTATGCGAAAACTGCGGCGAAGCCGCGCCGGTGGCGGGCCGTATCGCGCGCGGCCTCGCGCGTGAGCACTTTTGGGGCGCGCAGTTTAAGCAGCGGTTTTTTATGGCGCTGCGGCTGATACTCGCCGTCGCGGTCATCGCGGCCGCGGCGATACTGCCGTTTTCCATTCGCATCCCGGTAAGCCGCGACACCGAAAAGCTCAAATCGCTCGTCAGCGCGGACGGCAATTACGCGGTACAAAACGCGGATGGCGAGGTGCTTGCGCTGATCAATGTGGCGGGCGGCATAAATACGCTTTTGTGGTACGACAAGGTGAGCGTGCTCGAAAACACCGGCAGCGAAGGCGGCACGTTTTATCTGCACGAATATTATAAGGAAGCGGCGGACAGCGCGGGCAACACGATACTGATTCGCGATATCGACGACCCGGGGCAGCTGACCGACCAATATAACTCGATCGTGCGCCTTTACTATTATGACGAGGAAAACGACGCGCTCGGGTTCTATCAGGGCGTCGAGGACTTTTCCGCGATACAGTACGCGCCGGATAAAGTCATTTATCCGCAGATCAGGTTCGACGACGAAGGCGAAAAACAGCAATACGTCACGGTGCTGTACATACAAGACGACGCGCAGGTGCGCGCGCAGTTTATGGCGGCGGCGGGCGGCGACTTTACGCGCCTCGTGGCGGTCAGTATCGATACGATCAGCAGCGGGCGCGTGACGGATCAGCAGTATTATTACCTCAGCGGCGATACGATCGCACTCGCGGAGCAAACGGGGCTCACGCAGGAGAGCGATGCGCGGGCGTACTTCGATTTTATCGCAGACAACGCGCTTGAGGCGACGATCACATGCCATTACGAGCACTTTGGCAACACCAGCGTCGTCGCTTCGGAGACGCAGACGATACCCGACGCGAACGGCGACATGCAAACCCAAACGACGGAGTATGATATTACGGCGGTGGATGGGTATTACGTATTCCCGTATTCGGGATAAACAGGGGGGTTCATGCGTAAAATCAAGAAACGCTGGATTTGGATCGGCGCGGCGGTGCTGCTGACGGCTGCGGCGGTGCTGACGATTGCGCTCGTCAACGCGGCGGTGGCGCGGTATGCGCAGCCGTATATGGTTGAAGCGGGCGATTTGGACAAGCTGCCCGAGGCGGACTGCGTGCTCGTGCCGGGCGCGCTCGTGCGCGGCAACGAGCAGCTTTCCGACGTGCTCAAGGACCGCATGGATACCGCGATCGCGATATACGACGCGGGCAAGGCGGGCAGGCTGCTGCTCTCGGGCGACCACGGGCAAAAGGACTACGACGAAGTGAACGCGATGATGGACTACGCGGTGGACAAGGGCGTACCCAAGGAGGATATATTCCTTGACCACGCGGGGTTTTCCACCTACGAGAGCATGTACCGCGCGCGCGACATATTTTGTGTGGAGAGCGTGATCATTGTGACGCAGCGCGTGAACCTGCCCCGCGCCGTGTACGACGCGCGAAAGCTGGGGCTTAACGCCTGCGGCATTTGCGCCGATACGCATGTGTACGGCAACGAAGGAAAGCAGAAGTTGCGCGAGGTGCTCGCGCGCGTGAAGGACTATTTTTACGTCAACGTGTTTGTGCCGGAGCCCAAGTATTTGGGCGAGGCCATCCCCATCTGGGGCAGCAGCGCGGCGACGCACGACAAGGCATAATGCTTTATTAAGGTGGCCTTCTGTTGTCACTTGGCTTTTTAATAATTACATGAACTAATCCGTATATTTCGTCTATCACTGAGTTTCTGTTTCGAATTCAGGTAATGACATGTCGTCGGTAAGCTCGTAGTATGTCTCAATGCCGCCGTCCTGGGAATCGGTAACAATAAGATAATTTTTATTAACATCGCCGTTGAACCAGCCGCTGACGGACCTTGAAAGCGTGAGCTTTCCACCGTTATAAAGTACAAACCAAGTTTCCGCGCCATTCTCCGTTTCCGCTGTTAGATAAAATAATTGCTTATAATTATCGTAAAGACCACTGGGGCTTATATCGCACCATCCTGAATCCAACTGGGTAGAGTATGACACGGTAACGGTTTTACTGTCGGTTGTGGCTGAAAACGTTCCGGACGCAACGCCTCTGTCGTCAACGGTTTCGTTAAAGCTCACGTCGCCCCCATTGTGTAAGCCGGATTCAGTCCATCCGCTGCTGATTCCTCGTTGGTATACATATGTGAATGTGCCCTCCTGCAGCTTGTGCATGTCGCGATTATATTCATCAAGTGTAAGTTTCCCCTTGGACAGCAGTATATTACATCGCCGTTTCCAAGGCTCCTCAATGCCTATAGAACCGATAATCGTTCCGACTCCGCTTTCCGCCAGATAAATAACCGCGCAATTATCCCACCAAAGGTTTTCTCCCGCTTGCTGGGCAGCTTCATCTTTATAGCATGTAATGTCAATTTCCAATGCGCCAGTACACGGCTGGTTTGTGGGGGCAGGATAGCTTAACTCCAGCGTAGGTGCGGCCGCCTCCAAAAATTTCTTGTGATACTTTTCGTCACTGAAGTCGTCGAATAATAATGTTCGGGTTTCTTCGTCAATGGTGTTTTTTATCTTAATTACTGCAATATTGCTGCCGTGCGATGCATATCCAAAACATACCGTAAAACGAAAATCCTGCCCGTCTGAGAAAAGGCCGTTATCGCCTCCAACGGATTTTACGTCAATCCAAAGAGGCGATCCATCATTTATATGAGCAACCGCTGAA
>CAYNFL010000175.1:0-4493 GCA_964396465.1 uncultured Christensenellaceae bacterium | reverse complement strand
CCACGAGCTTTAAGTCGAACGACACGATGCGCGCATCCGGGTATTTTTGCCGAAGCTGCGTGAATGTCAGCCCCACAAGGGTATCATCCACGGGCGTATCCACCGTGACGGCGTGGCCGCACATCTCGTACGCGTAATCCCAGCGCACCGTCGCGTCCTTCGATATCTTGATGTTGTCCTCCCCCGCAACAGCGGCCTGCGTCGCTTCGGCCTGCTCGCGCAGCCGCGGTTCCCCGCACGCCAAAGTATAGCCTGTAATGCCCGCGCCCGCCAGAAGCAGCAGCGATATCCACAGCGTCACGTGATGCCTGCGCAAAAAAATACCCCTCCGAACTATGAAGCCCTTTGGGATAGTTTTGTGTCGTTATCAACGCGTTTATGCGCTTACATCACGCCGTTGTGGTACACGTTTTGTACGTCGTCGTCGTCCTCGAGCATATCGAGCAGCTTTTGCACGCTCTCCTGCGTTTCTTCCGAAACATCCACGGTGTTGGATGGCACCATCTGCACGTCCGCTTCTACAAAGCTTAAGCCCGCTTTTTCGAGCGCCTCGCGCACCGCGGAAAACGACGCGGTATCGGTAATCACCTCGAGCACTTCGTCGTCGGCCTGCACGTCGCTCGCGCCCGCGTCAAGCGCCATCAGCATCACCTCGTCCTCATCGACGCCATTTGCCTTTTCAATCGCAATCACGCCCTTGCGCTCGAACATCCACGCGACACAGCCCGTCGCGCCAAGGCTACCGCCGTTTTTATCAAAGCAGTGCCGCACCTCGCTCGCCGTGCGGTTGCGGTTGTCGGTCAGCGCCTCGACGATTACCGCGACGCCGCCCGGGCCATAGCCCTCGTAAACGATGTTTTCGTAGTTGATATTGCCGAGCTCTCCCGCCGCCTTCTTGATCGAGCGCGTAATGGTGTCGCTTGGCATGTTGTTTGCGCGCGCCTTTGCGATCACGTCCTTCAAGCGGGAATTGGCGTTCGGGTTGTCCCCGCCCTCCTTGACCGCTACGGCGATTTCGCGGCCGATCTTCGTGAATATCTTGCCGCGCTTGGCGTCGGTGCGCTCCTTCTTATTCTTAATGTTGGCCCATTTCGAATGTCCTGACATACCGCTCTCCCGTATTTTATTGTTTTTTCGCCTTGGTTTGCCGTTATCATAGCATAAAACCGCTGCGGGTTCAATGTAAAAACACAGCGTTATTGACTATTCAGGCTATTCAGCGCCGCTTGGCAGCAGATTCAAAAGCTCATTCTCGCTGCCCTTGAAATAGTTTTGAGGCACATCACCGATGATGATCGTATCGGAGATCAGCACCTGCGAGGCTATTTCGACGGACTGCGAAGTGTTGCCCACTACAATCCTCACGGTTGCCGTCATCACGATATAAATCTTATGCCTCGTCTGGTTGATACCCGCGTCCTCAAATTCCGTTTGGAACTCCGTCACGACAGAGCCCACAGGCTCCACCTTCACCTTGATAGAGGGGCCGCGCCCCGTTAAAAGCTGCCCGCCGATCACCGTGCCAATGGGTATGCCGATGCCTTGTTCGCCGATATTTAATATCTTATCCTGTGCGCAATTGGCCGTCTGCGCCGCGAGGTTGTTCATTCGCGACGTGTTGGCGGATATCAGCGTAATTTTGCCTTCGTTGTCTTTTTCGATGCTGATCAGGTCGGTATAAACGATGCCGTTGCCGATCGTTTCCTGCACCGCCTCATTCATCGCCTTGACACCGATTGCGCGCAGCCGCGCTTCCGTCAGGCTCAGTATCGAAGGCCGCACCGCGTTGTCGATGAGCAAATAGCCCGTAAAAACGAGTATCAGCAAAACGAATAAAATCCATTTCCTGTACTTTTTATGCCGGTAAGCCATGCGATCACCCTGATATACACTATGCGCCGCGCGCAAATGCGATACACCGTGAAAGCCTCGTAAATCGCATGAATTGTAAATAAATCCGCAGCAGTGGTGCACGCCGCGCAATGCTGTGGTATAATAGCCAAAAATGCGCAAAGGATATCGCCATGAACGAAAACTCCGGCTCCGAGCACCGCTCCGGCCGCCATTCGTCCTTTTTTCATAAAGCAGCCGCCTTTTTACACAAAACGGCAGGTACTGTCGCGTCGTTTTTCAAGCGCGTTTTTTGGCGCGCCGCCGCGCTTTTCCGCGCGAAAAAAATGCAAACGGAAGCCAGCGAGCATACGCGCAAGTTTGACAGCATAAAGGATACGCCGCCCGTGCATACAAAAAAGGCCGCTGTGCCTGTACCCGTGCGCGAGCTGCCGCAAATATCGCGGGAGCACCTTTCGGGCGAGGGCAAGGAGCACCTTTCGGTGTTCGCGGCGCGGCAGCGGCACCCGGGTTTGATCATCAGCATACTGCTCACATCGTTCCGGCTCGTGCTCGTAGCCATATTCATGATCGGCGCTGCAGGCCTCGGGTCGCTCATCGGCATTGCCAAAGCCTATATGGAAACCACGCCCACGCTCAATACCGCCGAAATCGAGGAGCAGGCCGAAACCTCCAACATCTACGACTGCAACGGCAATCTCATCACGATGTACACCGGCAGCGAAAATCGCGACTGGGCTTCGCTTGACAGCATCCCAAAAACGCTGCAGGAAGCCGTCATCTCCATCGAAGACGTGCGGTTCTATTATCACAATGGCGTCGATGTGAAAAGGCTCGTGGGCGCGTTCATCAGCAACCTCATGAACAATAACGTGCAGGGCGGCAGCACGCTGACCCAGCAGCTCATCAAAAACAGCCTGCTCTCCACCGAACGCACCTACAAGAGAAAAATTCAGGAAGCCTACCTCGCGATGCAACTCGAGCAGGAATACGATAAAGACCAGATACTCGAAGGTTACCTCAATACGGTCAGCTTCGGCGCTTCCAACTATGGCGTCAAAGCCGCGGCGCTCGATTACTTCGACAAGGACTTATCGCAGCTTACGCTGCGCGAATGCGCGATGCTGGCCGGCATCACGCAGTATCCGTACAAGTACAACCCCCGGCGCTGCTATTACACCGTGAAAGACCCCTCGATCGTCAACGACCGCACCGACAATGTACTCAAGCAGATGTATTACGCGGGGTACATCACTGAATCGGAATACGAGGCCGCGCTTGCCGATACCGTCTATGTGGTCGAGAAATCCAGCGTGAATGAAATGTACACGATGCCCTACTTCGTGGAATACGCCGTGTACGACGTCATCACGCACCTGTTGGAGAAACGCGGCAAGGAGGATACCAAGGAAAACCGGGCCGCGATCGAAACAGAGCTGCGCACACAGGGCTACAGCATTTTCACCACGGCAGACCCCGTTATCCAGCAAACCGTGGAGCAATGCCTTGCGAATTGGGATAAATACCCTAAGATGAAGAACTCGGAAGATGCGATCGCAGAATACGAAAACAAAGACGGAACGGTTTCAGAAGTCATTCAGCCGCAGGCGGCTTTTGTGGTGCTCGACCAAAAAACAGGCAATCTTAAGGCCGTCGTGGGCGGGCGCACCACGCCCACCGCGAAGAAAACATTCAACCGCGCGTACCAAAACACGATGCCGATCGGCTCGTCGATCAAGCCGATCGCCGTATACGGGCCTGCGATCGACCTCGGCGCTTCCGACGGCACGGTCGTGCCCAATCTGAACGTGCCGATCGAAGGCTGGGACAGCGAAGACGGCTACCCCGGAGGCGGATCCAAGTATTACGGCCCGGTCACGCTGCGCACCGCGGTAGTGCAGTCGCTCAACAGCGCGACCGCCTGGACGCTGCTCAACCTTGTCGGGCTTGATAAATCGTACAATTATCTGACCAGCATGGGGATCGACCCGTTGCACGTCAGTAAAACCGGTTCCGGCCTCGCGCTGGGGGATTCGGGCATCACGCCGATTGAGCTCGCGGGCGCGTACGGCACCATCGCCAACAGCGGCGTCTATCTGGAGCCTCTCTCGTTCATACGGGTAGAGGACAAGGACGGCAACGTGATATTGGACGCAAACGATATCCGCAATCAAAGCAAGCGCCAGGTATTTCAGGCGTCCACGGCATGGCTGATTACCGACATGCTCGTCAACGCGGTTCAAAGCGGCACGGGCAGTAAAGCGGGTATTGACGGTGTGACGGTGGGCGGCAAGACCGGCACGGTACAAAAAGCCACAGGCGTATTATTTGCGGGCATCACGCCGGATTTCGCCGCAACGCTGTGGGTCGGCAGCGACGAATACAAACCGCTCTCGAGCGACGTATATGCTTCGTCCTCCGCCGCGCCGCTGTGGAAATACGTGATGTCCAAAATCTACGAGACCGGAGAATACCCCAATAAGGCAGGCAGCATCATCAACGCGGATCCGACGGCGTCGGGCCTTGAGCAGGCGGAGCTTTGCAGCATCTCCGGCAAGCGCGCGACCGACGCCTGCCGTGCGGATACCGCGCACCCCACCGTCATGGCATGGGTTAAAAAAGGTACAGAACTTGAGGAATGC
>CAYNFL010000174.1:0-4557 GCA_964396465.1 uncultured Christensenellaceae bacterium | reverse complement strand
CTTCACCGAGCGCCACTTCCAGCACAACCTTTTGCGCCTCCGCCTCCGAAAAGCTCATGGGCAGCGGAGAGCCGCAGTAGCGGATATGCTCCTTGCCCGCGATGCGCTGCGCGCCATGGATATGCCCGAGCGCCGCGTAGGAAAACAGCTCCGGGAATATATCCGCGCCTACCTGCCCGAGGCTGCCCACGTACAGCTCGCGCACGCCGTCACCCTCACTGCGCGCCGCGCCCGCCGCGAACAGATGCCCCGTCGCGATAACGGGAACGTTCCCATACTTAAGCCGCGCTTCCCGCGCCGATTGCGCGATATCCGCATACACCTGCGCGGTGGCGCGAGCCACCTTTTCGTCGCTTGCCGCTTCATTATCCGCGCGCGCGATGTCGTTCCGGCGAAGGTACGGCACGGCGCAGCACAGCGCCGCCACGCTGCCGTCCTCACCTCGCAATGGTATCACGCAGCGCTGCGCGTCGCCCATCGTTCCGATTACGTAGATATTGAGCCACTCGAGCACACCCGCGGGCGCTTCGAGCAGCGTCGGAGAATCGTGGTTGCCCGCCACGATGACGATCGTTTTACAGCATGTCCCGATAAGCGATTTTAAAAAATCGTAATAGAGCCGCTGCGCCGCGCCACCGGGCGCGCCCGTATCGAACACATCGCCCGATACGATCAGCGCGTCGATACTGCGCGAAACGGCGATCTCTTTCAGCCACAATAAAAATTGCCCGTGCTCATCAATGCGTTTTTTGTTGTACAGCGTCTGCCCGATATGCCAGTCCGACGTGTGCAGTATCTTCATGCCGCCTCCCGGATATTGAATTAAAAGAAGGAGATTCCATATGCTATTACTCATTCTATCATGCGTTTATCACCTTTTCAACGAGGGGAATTGAAAAGAGGCCCCGGCCTCTTTAGGCTGCTGACAAAGCCTCAAGCTTGAATATCAACTTCAAAACCGCTGTGGTTTCCGGACAAGAAACATGCATTTCGAGCGGCATATCCCGTTGGCGGCATGAACGGGGAACAACAGAAAAAGCATTCCCTCAACGCTGTCGGGAATGCTTTTTCCTCTTTTGATCTCCAGTATATCCGTATTGATGCCGTGTGAACTAAGTTCCTTATCAAAAGCATTTGCGGCTTTGGCTGTGCCGCCCGTACCGGCAAAATATGCGCCGCACCATTGCTATTTTCCCATACACGGCTATTCCTGCCTTAAGGCTGCTTTGCGCCGCAATGTTTGCAAAACTTTGAGTCCCGGCTGATCTGCACGCCGCAAGTGGCACACGCGATGGTATCCTGCGCCTGCACGGGTTGGAAAACCGGCTGAGGCGCGGGCGGCACATACGGCGGCACCGCGGGCGCGGCAGGCGGGGGCGGGAAAACCTGCGGCGATATGCCTTTGCATTCCGCGGGCACAAAGCCTTCGCCCATGAAGTGGATCTCTGCATGCCCGCCGCTTTCAATGTTGAATAAAAGCGGCGCGCATTCCCTGCCGTCCTCGCTGATCGCGCGCAGCGTGTTCTGCCGCTGCCGCGTCTCCACAGAGCGCGCGGCACCGTTGCCGAGGCTGCCGACTGTTTCTTCGTTCAATATAAACTTCCAGCTCGTGATGTCGCCCCTCATGCTGTAATCGCGAATGATGTCGATCACCGCGGGCGTTTCCAAAGGCTCCGCCTTAGGTAAAACGGGCGTCACAGCCCCATAAGGCATTGCCCCGTAAGGCATCGCCCCATAAGGCATCGCCCCATAAGGCATACCCTGGTACGGCACAGGCGGCGCCGGATAATAGTTACCCGGTTTGCAGCTCTTCGCCGCGAGATACGCAATCAGCGCGCCGATGCCCGCCATGCCGTACGCAAGCGCCAGCAGATACAGCGCGGATGACATGTCGTAAAGACCCCACCCAAGCAGGCTGCCGATAGCCGCGCCGACGATCTCCAGCCCAAACCAAAGCACTAGCGTAAGCGCGATGAATCCGCCCGGTTTTCTTCCGCGCGCCAACACGATCTTCTTATTTCGCATCGCCAATAAAATGCCTATCACAATATCCAAATGGTTCACCTCCCGCGGCAAACGCCGCATGGTTTCGCTCTGTTTTATTAAAACAAATTATATATCCGTATAAACCCGTTGGCAACAAAAAAAGCCGCTCTGTTGCCAAAGCGGCTTTATAGGTATTACACCTTCAGCTTTGCGAAACGCTCCATGGCTTGCGCCGTATTCTCGCGCGTATTGAACGCGGTCAGGCGGAAGTACCCTTCGCCCGCGCTGCCAAAGCCCGCGCCCGGCGTACCCGCTACGCCCGCGTCGAGCAGGCGATCGAAAAAGTCCCAAGAGGGTATACCGCCCGGCGTCTTAAGCCAGATGTAAGGCGCGTTAACGCCGCCGAAGCACGCGATACCCATGTCGGCAAGCCCCTCGCGGATGAGCTTTGCGTTGTTCATGTAATAATCGATCGTCTCTTTGATCTGGGCTTTGCCCTCATCCGAGTAGCATGCGAGCGCGCCTTTCTGTGTCACATAGGGCACGCCGTTGAACTTGGTGGTGTGCCGCCGGTTCCACATGGCGTTAAAGCTTTGCGGCTCGCCGTCCTCGTCCACGCCATATATCGATTTGGGGATTACGGTAAACGCGCAGCGCGCGCCCGTAAAGCCCGCGGTTTTGGAGTAGCTGCGGAACTCGATCGCGACCTCCTTTGCGCCCTCGATCTCGTAGATGCTGTGCGGCACATCCGCTTCGCGGATGTACGCTTCGTACGCCGCGTCGAACAGTATCAGCGCGCCCGTTTTGCGCGCGTAGTCCACCCAGGCTTTAAGCTCGGCGGTTTTAAGCACCGTACCGGTCGGGTTGTTGGGGTAGCAAAGGTAAATGATGTCCACATTGCGCCGCGGCAACGCGGGCTTAAAGCCGTTCTCCGCGGTACACGGCAGGTAGGTGATGCCTGCATATTGCCCCGCGGCTTCGTCGTACTCGCCCGCGCGGCCCGCCATCACGTTGGTATCCACGTACACCGGGTACACCGGGTTTAATACCGCGATGTCGCACATCGGCGAGAACAGCTCTTGAATGTTGCCCGTATCGCATTTCGCGCCGTCCGAAACGAATATTTCGTCGGGCGCAATGCCGAGCCCCTTATAATCGTTATTCGCAATCGCCTCGCGCAGCCATAGGTATCCCTGCTCCGGGCCGTAGCCGTGGAACCCCTGCTCGGTTGCCATATCGTCCACCGCCTTGTGCATCGCCTGGGTAACCGCCTTTGGCAGCGGGCGCGTCACATCGCCGATGCCGAGCTTGATGATGTCCGCTTGGTTGGGATGCGCTGCGATGCGCCTGCCCATTTCGGAAAAAAGATAGCTGCCCCGCAGCCTCGCATAGTTGTCATTGATGAGTACCATTCGCCGTTGTCTCCTTTTAACCTTCGCTGAAAGTGTTTTATACCGTTTTGCGTGCGCTGCCGCTTTGAGCTTGTCCGTAAGGCGCGCCGTAGTTCCATTCTACCGTCCGCGCACCCATGCGTCAACCTTTCAGCATTCGCCGCTTTTGATATCGCGCGGGATGTTAAACGTCTGCCCGGGACGCACGTCCATGGGCTTCAGCCCGGGATTCAATGCGCAAAACGTGGTGATGTCAATGTGCAGCCTGCGCAGCGCGTCGAACAGCCGTTCGCCTTGGGCGAGCGTACAGGTTCCTTCGCCGCCGTGCCGCGCGGGTATGATGACGACCTGCCCCGGCATATACCGCGCCGGGTTCAGATACGGATTGGCTGCAAGCAGCTGCTTTAGTGAAACGCTGCCGCGCCGCGCGACGCGCAGCAGCGTATCGCCGCGCTGCAGCGTATAAAAAGCGCCGTAGCGGCACGCGCCCGACGGGCAATTTATTTTGACGGTGCTGCCGGGCAACAGCGAACCGAGCTGCGCGGTCTCGCGCGCACCCAGCCCGAACCGCCGCGCGATGGCGGCGGGGGTATCGTCGCTTTGCACGGTATACTCAAAATAAGGGGTTGAAAACTGCGCCATATCGTTCCCGCCTCGCAAATGGGATGGTATATCCTATTTTGCGGCGGGCGGTTTCATGACGCGCCTTTGCTTTTGTCCTCAATCAGCGATATGAGCGGGTACATTTCATTATACTGCTTCTGTAAAAACATGCGGCTGCCCTTTTCAAACAGCGCTTCGGCGGCCATGTCCGCAGCGGCGAGCGACAGCCGCTCGTGCGCGCACAGCACGGGCGAAATGCCCGTGATATCTCCTGTGGCCTGCTTGTTGAGGCACCCGCAGTGATGGTTGCAGCGCTCCTTGATCGCGCAATCCTCGCATGCGCCGCCCGTGCTCTCCGAGCGCTCATAAAGCGCGCGGCGAAGGCGCTCGTCCACCCCGGAAAATATATCGCCGAGACGATATTCCGCTTCGCCCGCGAACTGCACGCACGGGTACAACCCGCCGTCCGTATCGACCGAAAGCTGGCGGATGCCAAGCTGGCAGCGCTCACAGCGGTATCCCTCGCCGTCGATATGCGAGCGCATCTTAACCTCGAACGGTGAGAAATAGAACTTAC
>CAYNFL010000173.1:0-4583 GCA_964396465.1 uncultured Christensenellaceae bacterium | reverse complement strand
GAGGAGCCGAGCTTTCGAAGCTGCTTCACGATGCGCCCGCCGTACTCCTTTTTCCATTCCCACGCGCGCTCAATGAACTTCTCGCGCCCGATCTCCTCCTTCGAGGTTCCTTCCTCGCGCAGCTTATCGACGATTTTGACCTCGGTCGCGATGCTCGCGTGGTCGGTGCCGGGCAACCACAGCGCGGCATAGCCTTGCATGCGCTTGGTGCGAATGATCGCGTCCTGCATCATGTTATCGAGCGCGTGGCCCATGTGCAGCTGCCCCGTGATGTTGGGCGGCGGTATCACGATGGTATACGGCTTTTTGTCATAATCAACCTCCGCGCGGAAGTAGCCCTTGCCCTCCCACAGCTCATAGAGCCGCTGCTCCACCTCTTTGGGGTCATACACCTTCGGCAATTCTTTTGCGCACATACTCGCATCCTCCAAATCTATTCTTAGAATATTTTATACTGTTAAAGAACATATTGCAGCCGCCGCTGCCCAAGGTTTCCTTCAGTGGAGCTTCCGGCAGCCCACAAATGGGTTGCCGGGGTCAAGGATGTCTCAACCTCAAGCTGCCTCACCCTTCCGTCCGCCGCCGGATTCCGCCCCGGCGCTCCGCCCACCTCCCCTCACAGGGGAGGCTTCGTTGCGGAAATAAAAAACCGTCCTGTAAACAGGACGGAAATCTCCGCGGTACCACCTGGCTTCGGGCGTTACGCCCGCGCTCAATTCCGCTTAACGCGCGGCGCACGCCGAAAGTTACTCTGAGTTCACCGTCGGTGCTGGCAAAGCGACTTCGGGCGGTTCTATGCGCGGGGCCCTTTCAGCCGGTGAAGCCCCTCTCTTTTGCGCCGTTTCGCGCCGTACTCCTCTTTGCTCATCGCATTTCAGACATTATAATACGGTGAATTTGCGCTGTCAACACAAGGCATGTCTCTTTATGCGGTCGGCCTATATCTCCTTCTGATATCGGCTCATGAATATGATCGACAGCACGTGGTATGCAAGGTATACGCCGACCGCCCCCAGCGTATAGCCCAGCGGCGCGTCAGTAAGTATCATCACGAACGCAAACGCGATGATGAACCATTGCAGCACGTTCGCCGCAGACGCGCGCGCTTTGGCGCGCAGCATCACGTTGCGCTCATCCTTGCTTTCAATCTCCGCCTCTTTCGCCAACTGCGGATGCTTCTCCATGTGGCGGATCATAGCGAGGTTGGAAACGCTCATCCCCATCAGCCCCGCGCCGATGCCCAGCATCACGCCCCGAACCGACTTTTGCGCTTCTGCCGGAAATAAAAAACTCAATCCGATCAATACTGCTCCTGCGATCAGCAGCGCCCCATACAGTGTTTTTTTATTCATACCACTATTCCTCCTTGTCGATGAAAATCGCTTCTACCGGCAATCCGAAATACCGCGCGATCTTGAACGCCAGCAGTATCGAAGGGTTATAGCGCCCGTTCTCCAGCGACCCGATCGTCTGGCGCGACACCTCGAGCGCCACGGCCAGTTCCTCTTGACGGATACCGCGCTGCTTGCGCAGTTCCTCGAGCCTGTTTTTCATATACTCCTCCAAAAATGGAAAGCTTGCTTTTCATTATGATAAACCTTCGCTGCGAAAATGTCAAGCGTCCTTTCCATTAGACTTGTATAACGCGGGTGACGGTGCGCAAGTATTCCGCCGTTAGGGCGCGCAAACCCGGTTGAGCGCGACAATAAAAGCGAAGCCCAATGCCGCTTCGCTTTCTTATCGGAGCTTTTAATTATCGTGAGTTCTTTACGGCTGATCCGATCCCTGCGCGTCTTCCCCCTTGTCTTCCGCCTTGCCCGCTGCAACCATTTTCATGATTACACTGGTGATGGGTATCGCAAAGAATATGATCCAACCCGGATGCCACAGCGCCTGCCCGAAAAGCTCTTCTCCCAAAAAGCCCATCAGCAGGTATGCGACCGTGCAAAACAGCGCGACGATTCCCGTTACCTTGCCTTCCCAGTCGCCCCTGTTCTTTATGATATCCATGATGATCGCGACGATGGGTATGATCAGAAACAACAGCCAAGCCACAGACCACGCACCCGGTATGGCAAAGCCGATAATTAAAAACGCAACGGTTACCAACAGCGCAATCAGCCCGACGATCGAGCCGGAAATAGTTTCTTTCTTGTTCATTGTGATCCCTCCCATATTGATAATATTCATATTGCAGGTGATTTAATACGTTATCCGCTTTTGGACAGCGCCATCTATGTTACAGCGCGACGCCGCCGGTATCCTTCACATCCCACGCCTCGATCAGCGGCAGGGACGACATCGGACCGTCCTTCTCATCCGCCGTGTCAAGACAGGCAGCCTGCGCCCAGACGGTAACCGTCTGCCCCTCTAAAACCGGCTTTTCCCCCACGCTTAAATGGTAGCTTACATAAACCTGATTCACGTAACCCGAATTCACCCCGCCTTGGCAGGTGACGACGAAACCGCTTTCATACTCCGCCTCCGTATCGGTCACACAGGCTACTTCCCCGGTTACTCTGACGTAAGCGCCGTCCTCATTTTGCGCGCTTTCATAGAGCTCATCGTATTGCGCCGCCGCGCATTGCTGCTTGATCCGCTCAACCCTTATATCGCGCGCTTCCTTTGTCTCGTCGATATACCCATAATCAAAGCTGCCCGAATAGATGGCCTCACCGCTGTAACTATACAGCGTGCCTTCGCCGTCGGGTATACTGTCCGTAAACGCGCCTTCATACAGTATCCGGCCGTCCTGACGGGCGGTTCCCTGCCCGCTTAAGTAGTCGTTATCGTACCAGCCCGTTTCCGCATAGCCCGTCTCAAACGTGGTCGCGCCCTCGCCGCACATATGCCCCTGCTTCCATCCGCCCTCGTATACCCAACTCACGCCTTCCAAGTTGCTGCTTTCAAACGTACCCTGGCCGTGCGGAAGCCCGCCCGCCGTCTCCCCGGTATACGTACCCGTGCGTTCGCCGAAGCTGAATACAAGCGTTACCTGCGCTTCGCTCACGCTGCTTGCCAGCGGGTCTATCGCCGCGCCGCTTTGCGTTTCATTTTCAAACACGCCCGCGCTGCACGCGCAAAGCATGGCAGCGCAGCCCAGCGCCATAATAATCCCCACCACCCGTTTCACGCGGCGTACCTCCGATTTGATGGCTCGATTATACCATAACCAATCAGTTGATACCATTACGCATTTTACGTCATGTTAGCAATATTCTATCAGTATCATACGCGACAAGCAGCGCCATATCGAGGTGCTCTCGCGGCTGTATGCGGATATTGAGCCCTGCCTTCGTTTCACTGCCGAAATTTTCTCGGATATTTTTTCTTTCCCTCTTGCATTTTATTAAGAGAAGGGATATATTGATACCAAGGTCAAAGATGGTCAAAGTTTAAACCGCTTTGGCTTTAGGGAGGGATGCGTCTGTGGAATACAAGGATTATTACGCGATATTGGGCGTTGAGAAAACCGCTACGCAGGAGGATATCCGCAAAGCGTACCGAAAGCTTGCCAAGCAATACCATCCGGACATGAACAAGGGCGATAAAAAGTCCGAGGAGAAGTTCAAGGACGTGGGCGAGGCGTACGAGGTTTTGGGCGACGCGGAAAAAAGAAAAAAATATGACATGTTCGGCAATCAGACGAACTTTTCGGGCGGCGCCAATTTCGACCCGTCGCAGTACGGTTGGCAGGGCGGCAACGCGCACTATACTTACACCAGCAGCGGCGACCACAGCGATTTCTTCAACATGTTCTTCTCGGACGCGTTCGATTTGTCCTCGCTGTTCGGCGGCGCGGCGCGCGGGGGCGGCAGGCAGACGCGCGTATACGAGGGCGACGATTTTGGTGAGCTGTTCGGCAGGGCGGGCGCGGGCAGCCGCGCGCAGCGCACGATCAACGGGCAGCACATCGAGGCGCAGATTGAGATTACACCCGAGGAAGGCGCGGCGGGCGCGGAAAAGCGCGTCGCGCTTGAAACGGAGACCGGCACGCGCACGATAAACTTCAAGGTGCCCAAGGGCGTGAAGGACGGCGAGACAATCCGCCTCAAAGGCCAGGGCCGCGCGGGCGCGGGCGGCGGCGCGGCGGGAGACCTGCGCATGACGGTAAAGCTCATACCGAGCGCGCGGTTTGCGCCGGAAGGCAACGACCTGATCACGACGGCGGATATCTACCCTTGGGACGCGGCGCTGGGGACCAAGCGCAACGTGGAAACACTCGACGGCATGATCGCGGTCAAGATACCCGCAGGCATGCAATCGGGCAGCCGCATCCGTGTCGCGGGCAAGGGCTACCCCGTGCGCACGGGAAAGCGCGGCGACCTCTTTATCAAGGTGCGCATCGTCAACCCCGCGCACTTAACGGGTGAGCAGAAGAAGCTGTACGAGAAACTAAAGGATGCGGTGAAGTAAGGCATCATTGGGGGCACTGCCCCCATACCCCCGCAAAAGGGATTCATCCCTTTTGAATCCCACCGTATCGCTCAGCAATAGGGTAAAAAGAGTAACCTGTAATAGATATAAAAGCATTACATAGAAAACGCCGTACGGCGTTTTCCGTGGATTCCAAAGGGCTTGCC
>CAYNFL010000172.1:0-4592 GCA_964396465.1 uncultured Christensenellaceae bacterium | reverse complement strand
AAACAACATATGCATTGCATTATCGTTGAGTACAGGGGACTTCATGGAAATTTTTTTGGACTGCCTGCCGTGTACAGTGAGGCAGACGCTTGAGGCGGCCAGACTGTCAACGGAGGATGCGCAGCTGCAAGCAACGATCATGGAGGAAAGCATCGCGCTGCTGGCGGATTACAGGTCGTACCGAAACTCGCCCGAGCTTTGCCGGGCGATGTACAGTATTATTAGAAAGCATACTGGCAATCATGATCCGTATAAGCATATTAAGCAAGAGGATATTGCAGCCGCGCTGAAGGTTTATCCGATACTCAAGCGGTACGTTGGCGAGGGGGACAATCTCCGCCGCGCACTTAAAGTATCGGCAACGGGCAATGTGATAGATTCTGCCGTAAGCGCGCATCTCGCTATTGAGGATTGCATCGAGGGCGAGTTGAATAAATCCTTCGCAGTGTGCGATGATGCAGCGTTTTATCAGCGGCTGGAAACGGCGCGTACGCTGCTGTTTATCGGGGACAATGCCGGGGAAACGGTGTTCGACCGCGTATTGCTCGAATCGCTGCCGCCGATGGAGATCACCTATGCGGCACGCGGCGGCCCGGCGATCAACGATGCTACGGTGGAGGACGCGCTTGCTTCCGGGTTATCCGGCTGCGCGCGAATTATATCCACGGGTTGCGGTTTGCCGGGTGTCAATCTGGACGAGACTACGGAGGATTTTCGCCGATGCTTTGAGAAATCGGATATCGTCATCTGCAAAGGCCAAGGTAACTTAGAGACACTCTACGGCAGCGGGCGCGACATCTTTTTTTTGTTGAAATGCAAGTGCAAATCATTAGCGGATATTCTGGATGTGGGCGTGGGAGATTACGTGTTCCGATACAGCAGATAAACTGAACCAATGATATTGGATGCGATGAAGGGGTAATACATGCGAAACAGATGCATATTCAAGCTAATATGGGCGGCAGCCGCTGTGATGCTGCTAGCTTCATGCATGCCCGCGCCCGCTATCGTGGTGACGACCGCATCCGCGCAGGCGACGCCCGCATCCACACCGTTACCGACGCCAACGCCTCTGCCGACACCAACGCCTGTGCCGACACCAACGCCTGTGCCGACGCTGCCGCCCGATCCTATACGCGCGAAGATATCAAGCATGAGCGATAAAGAGCTGATCGGGCAGATGGTGATGATCGGCTTTACAGGAACGGGCGACATGGATCAAAACAGCATCGCGCTGATGGCCGAATATGAGATCGGCAATGTTTTTTTGTTCGGCTGGAACATTGAATCATTCGCGCAGACCAAGGCGCTGACGGACAGTATCAAAGCGCATAATCCAAGCGAAATACCGCTATTAATCGGTATCGATATCGAAGGCGGGAAAGTGATACGGTTCGTCGGACAATGGCATCCATCGCTATCCTCGGCCCAATCGCTTGGCGAAGCAAACGATACACAGCAGGTATACGACCAATACTTGAGAATTGGCGCACAGCTTAAAGAAATCGGCATCAATATCAATTTTGCACCCGTGCTGGATGTCGCGCATGATCCGTCCGTTTCGTTTTTGGGAAGCCGGATGTTTGGCAACGACCCGAATATCGTTTCACCATTGGTTTGCGCGGCGGTGGCTGGCCTGCACGATGCCGGAATCGCGTCGCTCGGCAAGCATTTTCCCGGCCACGGGGATACGGCAGACGATTCGCACAACACGCTGCCGGTGATTCTCTCGACGCAGGAGGAGATGACAAGCTTTGCGCTTCCGACGTTTCAGGCGGCGATTGATGCCGGGCTGGACGCGATGCTCGTCGCGCATCTGTCGTACCCCAACCTGGACAGCGAGAATATCACTTCGGTATCGCCCACGATCATTACGGGGCTGCTGCGTGAGCAGATGGGCTTTGGAGGTGTAATATTTTCCGATGACATGCGCATGCAGGGATTGCGAAGCCGATATTCCGTAGGCGAAGGCGCAGTAAAATTCGTGCTTGCGGGTGGTGATGTCGTATTGGTCGGCAAATATTACAGCCTTCAGAAGGAAGCATTAGATGCGCTGATGAGTGCCGTGGCGAGCGGCGTGATCACGCGCGAAAGGCTGGAGGAAAGCGTATACCGCATATTGTCGATGAAAATGCGGTATGCCGGACAAAGTTGATCGTTTTTAGTTCCTGAGGACTTAAAAAATACATGTAAAACAATGTGTGAAAAATGAGACAATATCATTCCATATTTATGCGAATAATGATATAATACAAAAGCTGCGACGGGCGAATGGCAAAGTGCGCAAATCCGCTTGGCATCACCCGAAAAAACGCAAGTATAATTCGGCAGGGCACGTAGCATATGAGGGATAAAAAAGGAACCGGACACAGAAAAAACGGCTTGAAATTGGTTAAGCAGGCTTTGCTATGCGGCATGGTGCTGGCAATGCTGCTGACCGGCTGCAGCCAAAGCACAACCGCAATGTATTCTGAGGGCCTGTTCATATCCGAAGTTGTCAGTTCCAATTCGGATTCGCTTGTCGATCCCGAGTACGGATCTCCGGATTGGATCGAGCTTTATAACGCTTCGGACGAAGCGATCAATCTTGAAGGCTATTCGATATCCGAATCCACGGGCAACCGCTATACCTTCCCGGCCGCACTGATCGCCGCGAAAAGTTATCTTGTGGTTTATTGCTGTCCGATCCCACTGGATGCGGCGGCGGTCGCCTCCGCGGAAGCGGCTGTCGAAACGGCGGAATCCGCCACTCCGGCAGAGCCGACAGTGGCGCAAACCGGCGAGTTGTTTACCGGTTTCAAGCTCTCGAGGGACGGGACGAAGCTTGCGTTTTCATCCGCAAACGGCGGGTTGCAGGAGCTAACAGTGCCCGCGCTTGAGACGGATATCTCATACGGTTTTTGCGGGGACGGCAAGTACGGATACTTTATGGAACCCACGCCCGGCCAGCCCAATTCCACCGCATCATACGCTTCAATGGCGGATCTGAGAAACGGCGAGCAGGTGCAGCTTACAATCAGTGAAATTCTTCCCAAGGACGTATCGGATACCGAGCCGTACGCCTGGATCGAGATATACAACGCGGGAGAAGCGCCGGTTA
The DNA here is from genome assembly GCA_964396465.1 of uncultured Christensenellaceae bacterium. Lineage (GTDB taxonomy): Bacteria > Bacillota > Clostridia > Christensenellales > SZUA-584 > JAEWCC01. Next base: position 1,492 of record CAYNFL010000172.1, on the reverse strand, counting down.
CGCTTTCCGACTACTACATCACCGAAAACCTGTCCAACCTCAAAAAGGCGGCGCTGCCCGAAATTACGTTGGTGGCGGGGCAGTATGCGCTCGTCAAGTTTGCCGATCAGACCAGCGAAGATGCGGTGCCCTTTAAGATTGGCGACAATGAAACGACCGTCGCGATATCGGACAATTTAGGCATCATCGTCGATCAGATTACGTGGGATGCGGATATACTGCCGGGCATTTCGGCCGGGCGCAGTGAGGACGGCAGTACGGTATACTACACCGTGCCGACGCCGGGAGCGCTTAATACAGGGGAATTCCTCGACACCGCGGATATCTCGCTAAACGAAGGACGCGGCGACGTTTATATCAACGAGCTGCTGATCAACAATACGTTCTCCGTGATCGACCAATACGGCGAACGCAGCCCGTGGGTAGAGCTTTATAATTCCTCGGGGCAGGCGGCGCAGCTTTCGAGCTACGCGCTTTCCGATGATTCGGAGAGCCTTTGGAAATGGAACCTGCCCGACGTCACGTTGGAGGCAAACAGTTATACCATCGTCTATCTTTCGGGCAAGGACCAAAAGACGGGCGAGCTGCATACGAGCTTTAAGCTCGGCGTCGCGGATAAGGCGCTGTACTTAACCAACCTCGCAACGCAGACCGTGCAGACGGTGACGCTGCCGACGGAATCCAAGGATAATGTATCGTACGGGTTATCATCCGACGCGCAGTGGATGTTCTATCCGCAGCCCACGCCGATGGCGGGCAATACCGCGCAGGGCTTTACCGAGATTGCGAGCGTCAGCGGGGAATCCGAAGGCGTGACCATCAACGAAGTGTCGTCGGTCAGCGGAGCCAAGGACGGAAAAAGCGATTGGGTGGAACTTTACAACGGCTCGTCTTCGAGCATCAGCCTTTCCGGCTGTTATCTGTCCGATTCCAAAAGCGATACGACCAAGTGGCCGGTTGGCGAAATGAGCATCGGATCCGGCGGCTATCAGGTGATCGACGGGTATGCGGGGGAAAGCGGCTCGGGAGAGCTATCATTAGCGCTCAGCGGCGAAACGCTTTACCTGTTCAGTCCGCAAGGGCTGCTGCTGGATAAGATGGATACGGGCGTGCTGCGGCCCGGAATATCGCGCGGTATCATTGCAGGCGGCGCGGAACAAAGCGTCGCCTTTTTTGGCACTCCGACTCCCGGCAGCGCGAACGGCACCGATACATTAACCGGCTATTGCGCCGCGCCCTTGTTTTCCGTTCAGGGCGGATACCAGTCCGGCGCGTTTTCGCTTGAAATCACCACCGCCACCGCAGGCGGCGCAATCTATTATACTTCGGACGGATCTACGCCCACGATGGATTCCGCGCAGTATACCGGCCCCGTACCGATATCCTCTACGACGGTGATTCGTGCCATTACCGCCGCAAACGGCCTCATCACAAGCGACGAAACGGTGGCGACGTACCTGTTTGGGGATAAGCACTCACTGCCCGTGGTTTG
>CAYNFL010000171.1:0-4600 GCA_964396465.1 uncultured Christensenellaceae bacterium | reverse complement strand
GTCAGACAGGGGAATACATCCGCCGCATCAACCTCGTCACCGACTATATCGACCGCAACTACGGGAGCGAGCTGACGTTGCCAGAGCTTGCGTCCGTGGCGGGGTTTTCGGAATACCACTTTCACCGCATATTCACGGCAATGACGGGCGAGACGCTGTTTGAATTCATCACGCGCGTGCGCACCGAGCGCGCTGCGGGGCTGCTGTGCACGCGGGGCGACTTGACCGTGACGCAGATCGCATCGGACTGCGGCTTTTCGTCGCACGCGGTATTCTGCCGACTGTTCAAAAAACGCTTTGCCGTATCGCCCTCGGCGTTTCGCAGCCGCAACCACGGTCAAACGAACAGCAGCTTAAGTCAACTACTGCGCAACCGCGGGGAAGCGCCCCGTTACGAAGCGTTTTACAATGGGATCATCACAAATTCAGGGAGGTTTGCTATGAATCCTGTTGTCAACATCGAGAATATACCCAAAACGCGCCTCGCGTACATCCGTTACGTCGGCCCGTACGCGGGTGACGCGAAGCTGTTCGAAGGCCTCTATGCGCGGCTGTTCGCGTGGGCAAAGCCGCGCGGCGTCGATACCTCGGTCACGTATGTGCTGTATCACGACGACCCCGCCATTACGGACGAAACGAAGCTGCGCGTCAGCGTGTGCGTACCGGCGGGCAAAGCCGCCGTATCGGGCGAAGTGTGCGAGATGGAGGCGTTCGGCGGCACGTACGCTATCGGGCATTTCGACCTTAAAAACGGCGAGTACGACCAGGCGTGGGCATCCATGTACCGCGACTGGCTGCCGGGCAGCGGCTATGCGCCCGCGAATGAAGCCTGTTTCGAGCGCTACCCGTGCAGCGACGGCAGCTGCGAAGACAAAATGCCCGTCGATATCTGCATCCCCGTGCAGGTGGTGTAAGATAAAACGCAGACGGCCCGGAGGAAACCCTCCGGGTCAGACCGCTGGCAAACGATGTTTGCCAGCGGTTTTTTAGTGCATTACCTATCTTTAATATTGCCTTTCTCAAGGGCGTCCTTGTAGAAAGGCATGTTTCTATGTGGAATCCGCAATGTCAAAAAAAGTGCCCGGAGGAAACCCTCCGGGCCGTTTTCATGTGCTTATACTATTTGCTTAACTTTTATCTGTCAAAGGGGTTTTCGGTATCGTACGGCAGGGCGGCCGGGCGGTTATACGCGATATCTTTTACGCCGAGGTAATTGAACACCGTAAACAGCGCCTTGCCCGCGTGCCCGAACACCACCGCGCCGTGGTGCGGATAGTTCTTCTCGATAAGCACGTGGCGGTAAAAGCGCGCCATCTGCGGTATCGCGAATATGCCGATGCCGCCGAACGAGCGCGTCGCGACGGGCAGCACCTCGCCCTGCGCGATGTAGGCGCGCAGCTGCGTGTCTGCCGTGCTCTGCAGCCGGAAGAACGTAATTTTCCCCGGCGCGATATCGCCCTCTAATGTGCCTCGCGTGATATCCGGCTCGCCACCGTTTTCAAGCAAGCGGTTCATGATAAGCTGGTATTTGATCGTGCCCTCTTTCAGACAGCAAAACGGCGTGTTGCCGCAGTGGAATCCCATAAACGTATCGCGGAGCGTGTAGTCGTATTTGCCCTTGATATCCTCATCGTACAAGTCCTTTGGCACGGAATTGTTGATATCGAGCAGCGTGACCGGCGCTTCCGTGACGCACGCGCCGATATATTCCGACAGCGCGCCGTAGATGTCCGTCTCGCACGCGACCGGCATACCTTTTGCCGCGAGGCGGGAATTGACGTAGCAGGGCATAAACCCGAATTCCTTTGTAAATGCGGGCCAGCATTTATCGGCAAACGCCACATAGTCGCGCGCGCCTTTGTTGCCCTCCACCCAGTCGAGCAGCGTCAGCTCGAACTGCGCAAAACGCGTCAGCATTTCCGGATACCTGTTGCCGGCGCCCAGCTCATCCGCCATATCCTTCGCAACGCCCGCGATGCGCTTGTCGTTTGCGTGCTCGCGGTAAGCGGTCATGAGGTCGAGCTCGGAATTTTCCTGTATCTCCACGCCGATGTCATAGAGCGCCTTGATGGGCGCGTTGCACGCTAAGAAATCTTGCGGGCGCGGCCCAAAGGAGATAATTTTAAGAGAGCTTAATCCGATAATCGCGCGCGCCACCGGCACAAAATCAGCAATCATACCCGCGATTTCCTCCGCCGTGCCGACCGGATAGGACGGAATCACGGCCTTGATGCCGCGCAGCCCCAGATTATACGAGCAGTTCAGCATGCCGCAGTACGCGTCGCCGCGGCCGCCGACCAAATCTTTTCCCGTCTCCTCCGCCGCAGCCGCGTACATTACCGGGCCACTGAACTTCTTGGCGATCAGCGTCTCCGGCGTCTCCGGGCCGAAATTACCGAGGAACACCACGAGCGCGTTGCAGCCCTTTTCTTTCACGTCCGCAATGGCCTTTAGCATGTCCGCTTCGTTCTCCACGGCAACCTTGCATTCATATATATCCTTGTATGCGGCGGCTACCGCTTCCCTGCGGCGCTCCGACAGCGCGATGGGGAAGCAGTCACGGCTTACCGCAATGATTCCCAGTTTGACTTTCGGTATGTTATTCATAATTATACTCCTCTTATTATGTATCAAAATGTTGTCCCAAGAACTTCAACATCCGTAACGAATATTCCTTCATATTTCTTAAATGATTTGTTATAAAAACAGCCGGGAAACTTCATACTTTGATTTATATTGTTTTTATTATTGAAGCAGCGCCCTCACCGCGTTTTGAATTGCCTCCTGTGCCGGAACAGCGTTTTTCTCCAGCCCGGGTGAAAAAGGCATTGGCGCATCCGCCCCGCAAAGGCGATTGATCGGCGCTTTCAGGTGCGCAAAAGCTTCGCTTTCTGCGATTGCAGCGGCGATCTCCGCGCCGAAGCCCGCCGTCTTGCATGCCTCGTGCACGATGAGCACGCGCCCCGTCTTCTTTGCGGAGGCGATGATCGTTTTGGTATCGAGCGGTATGAGCGTGCGCGGATCAACGATCTCCGTTTCAATTCCTTCTTCGGCAAGCGCCTTGGCAGCCTCCATGCAGCGCGGCACCATACCGCCGTAGCATACCAGCGTAACGTCCCCACCCGCGCGCTTGATGTCCGCCTTGCCTATTGGCAGCACATATTCCTCTTCCGGCACCTCGCCGTTGGTGGCGTACAGTCGCTTGGCTTCAAAAAAAATCACGGGATTATCGTCACGAATGGCCGCCTTAAGCAGCCCCTTGGCGTCGTACGCCGTGGACGGCATGATCACTTTAAGCCCCGGCACATGGCAGAACCACGCTTCAATGCTTTGGCTGTGCTGGCATGCTGCGCCCGTGCCGCTTCCGCCCGCCGTGCGTACCACCAGCGGCACCTTTGTCCCAAACATATAGTGCTGCTTGGCGGCCTGATTCACGAGCGCGTCCATCGATATCGTCAAAAAGTCGGAGAACATGATCTCGGCCACAGGGCGCAAGCCTGCCAGTGCCGCGCCTGCCGCCGCGCCCGCGATCGCCGATTCGGATATGGGCGTATCGCGCACGCGCTCCGGCCCGAATTCGTTAAAAAGCCCCTGCGTCACGCCGAACGCGCCGCCGTATCTGCCGATGTCCTCCCCCATCAAAAACACGCGGCTGTCGCGGCGCATTTCTTCCGTGAGCGCTTCACGCAGGCTTTGAGCAAATGGTATCCGCCTCATACGTACCCCCCTTCCGCATAGACACCCCGCACAATGCTTTGGCTATCAGGGTATGGGCTTTGCTCCGCGTATTTCACCGCTTCTTGCACCGCCGAGACCGCGTCCGCGTCGATCTGTTCAAGCTGCTCTTCGGAAAATCCGTTTTGCAGCATCATCTCCTCAAAGCGCGGTATCGGGTCTCTTTGACGCCATTGCGCTATCTCATCTTCCGAACGATATGCGTTCTTATCGCTCTTGGAATGCCCCGCGATGCGATACGTCACGCACTCCAAAAGCATCGGGCCGTGCGCGCGCGCATATGCTCGCGCGTCGGCGGCCTCGGCATATACCTGCGCCGCGTCGTTGCCGTCAATGGTTTTCCCGGGAAAGCCATAGCTTTGCGCGCGCGCCGCGACGCTTTCAGCGCGCATCGATTTTTCAGTTGGCATTGAAAATCCGTAGCCGTTGCTTTCGCATATAAACAGCACGGGCAACTGCCACACCGCGGCGAGGTTCGCCGCCTCGTGAAAGCTGCCTTCGTTCGAAGCGCCGTCGCCAAAGAAGCAGGCAACGACGCCGTCAATATTTTTCATCTTCAGCGCGAGCGCCGCGCCTGCGGCGAGGCCATGCCCGCCGCCCACGATGCCGTTGGTGCCAAGGTTGCCGTGCGCGATATCCGCCATATGCATGGAACCTCCGCGCCCGCCCGATATACCGGCTCCGCGTCCGAACATCTCCGCCATCATCGCGCCCATTTCCATGCCGCGCGCGATGCAATGCCCGTGCCCGCGGTGCGTGGATGTGACCATGTCCTGCGGGGCAAGCGCCGCGCATACGCCCGCCGCGATGGCCTCCTCGCCGATATACAGATGCGTCGTGCCGTGCATTACGCCCGCCGCAAACA
>CAYNFL010000170.1:0-4605 GCA_964396465.1 uncultured Christensenellaceae bacterium | reverse complement strand
AGGGCTTTGTCACCGACGCGCTTAAAGCTGAAATCGAGGCGGGCGAGAAGTTCGACCTCGTCGTCGCGATCGGCCCCATGATCATGATGAAGTTCGTATCCAAGCTGACAAAGGAATACGGCATCAAGACCATTGTGAGCATGAACCCCATCATGATCGACGGCACGGGCATGTGCGGCGGCTGCCGCGTCACCGTGGGCGGGCAAACCAAGTTTGCCTGTGTGGACGGTCCGGACTTCGACGGCCACGAGGTGGATTTCGACGAGGCGATGCGCCGCGCCGGCATGTATAAAAAGCAGGAAGAAGAATCGTGCAACCTGTTCAAGGGGGTGAAGTGACATGGCACGCAACATGGATTTGAAGAAAACCCCGATACCTGAACAGGACGCGAAGCAGCGCGCGAAAAACTTCTCCGAGGTCGCGCTGGGCTACACCGAGGAGATGGCATTGAACGAGGCGGCGCGGTGCCTGAATTGCAAAAACCAGCCGTGCGTGAAGGGCTGCCCCGTCAACGTGCAGATACCCGACTTCATATCGCTGATCGTCGAGGGAAAGCATATGGAGGCGTACGACAAGATACGCGAAACCAACGGATTGCCCGCGGTCTGCGGGCGCGTATGCCCGCAGGAGACGCAGTGCGAGCAGCTTTGCGTGCGCGGCATCAAGGGCGAGCCGGTCGGCATCGGGCGCTTGGAACGCTTCGCGGCGGACTACGCGATCGCCAAAGGCACCGAGGCCGCGAAATGCGCGCCTCCCACAGGCAAGAAGGCGGCGGTCATCGGCAGCGGCCCGGCGGGCCTCACCTGCGCGGCAGACCTTGCTAAAGCGGGCGTGGACGTGACCGTGTTCGAGGCGTTCCACACGGCGGGCGGCGTGCTCATCTACGGTATCCCCGAGTTCCGTCTGCCAAAAGCTTTAGTTCAAAAGGAGATCGACGCGCTCATCGCGATGGGCGTTAAAATTGAAACCAACATGGTGATGGGGCGCGTGCTGACCATAGACGAGCTCAAAGCTATGGGCTATGAGACCATATTCATCGGCACGGGCGCGGGGCTGCCGAGCTTTATGCGTATACCGGGCGAGAGCCTCAACGGCGTATACTCCGCCAACGAGTTTCTGACGCGCATCAACCTCATGAAGGGCTATCAGTTCCCCGAGTACGACACCCCCATCGTGCGCCATAAAAAGCTTGCAGTGATCGGCGGCGGCAACGTCGCGATGGATGCCGCGCGCTGCGCGAAGCGGCTGGGCGCGGACGATGTCTATATCGTATATCGCCGCAGCGAGGCCGAGATGCCCGCACGCGCGGAGGAAGTGCACCACGCGAAGGAAGAGGGCATCGTATTCCAGTTCCTCGTGAACCCGACAAAGATCAACGGCGACGACAAGGGCAATGTTACGGGCATGACGCTGCAAAAGATGGAGCTCGGCGAGCCCGACACATCGGGGCGGCGCAGGCCGGTTCCCGTGCCCGGCAGCGAGTACGACATCGACGTGGACGCGGTGGTCGTCGCGGTGGGCACATCGCCGAACCCGCTGATGCGCGAAGCCACGCCCGGCCTCGATACGCAGAAATGGGGCGGCATCATCGTGGATGAGGAAACCGCCACGACCTCCATCCCCGGCGTATACGCGGGCGGCGACGCGGTATCGGGCGCGGCCACGGTGATACTCGCGATGGGCGCGGGCAAGACGGCGGCCAAGGCGATGCTGGAGTATATGGGCGTGGAGTAGGGGCGGATATTATCCGCCCGTGCTTGGCATATTGATTTAATGGAATGAGATAGGCAGGGTCTCCGAGACGGAGGCCCTGCCTAGAACCCGCTTCGTTTTAACCAAGTATGCTACGTTGTGTATTTCTTAAATGGTTTATGCGGTTTTCTTTTTGAGTTTACTACCTTTAAATCACAAAATACTGCGCTATGGATATCAATTAATTGATTGGTTAGGTTTGAAGCATCAGTTTGGTAATCTTTTCTTAACTTTGCATGATAGTCTTCAATCTCTCTTAACTTATCGCTAATAGCTTTTTCTAAATCATTATTAAAAAAAGCGTTTGCAATATATTTCGCATCTTGAATCTCTCGAATGAAAGTGTCTTTTCTAATAAAACCATTTGGATCAAGCATACATTCTTCAATCAATCTAAGGATTTCTGTTTTTTTATCAAAATATGAGCATTGATTTCTTTCATTATCTTGTTTTCTTGCATGGTAATAGTTAAAAATGCCTAAGGCTAACGCTAAAAGGGCAAAGAAACCCTGTATAATATTAATAACCATAATTTGTTCCTTTTATCTTGTATATCTATTTATTTTTATACTCATTATCAAACACTTCTTTAATTTCTAACAGGTTAATATATCCCTTTTTTTCGAGGTTATCTAATCCTTCCATTAAAGATGCGTTTCGAGCAGATCTTCTAATGATCATTAATAAAGCAAACACTAATCCGATTATTAAAGGAAGAACATAAGATGTAAAAACAGCAACAACAATAATAATAGCTGTGTCAATTACAGACCAAATTAATACTGTAGGAATATACATCCTACTGATAACACCATATGGTAATAAACCTCGTGAACGAAAAACAAGCAAATGAGGTATTATACATATACTATATACTGGTTGCGAAATGCCAAATATTATTCCGAATAAAAGTGAACCTAAAAAAACAGCAGGCAGCAATCCAAAAATTCATATCGATACCCCTTTACAGATTAATTTCTCCCCCCTTCCCTTATTCGACAAATATAACCATATTCCTGCAAATGCTGTAAAACGCGGCGAGATTGCTGCCGCGCGGGTGCGGCGGATAGCCCGTGCCCAGATGGATATTATCCGCCCGACTGCGTATACGGCATCATTGCGGGCGGCTAATAGCCGCCCCTACATTGGATGGATAAGCACCCTGCCTTCATCCATATTCCTTCAAATGCGCAAAAACGCGTCGTGCAGGGGCGGATATCATAATGCCAGCGGGACGTCAAGGATGCCGTCCCCTACGGTTTTCGGTGAAACTTCCTTGCCTCTCCCCCTCAATCTGTTCAAGCAGCTTGTCTACCCTGCGGCTTTGGTCCATGATCGTATACGTCCGGTCGATCAACGTACCATTTGCAAGCGCTTCATCCACTAAGCGGTTCAGCTTATCGCGCTCCTGCCGCAGCCGTTTTTCACAGTCGGTCATGATGCCCCTCCTGATTGTCTTCTTGCGATATGGCCTTTTATAGACCATATTATATGGCCATTATAACAGCCATAATACTATGTAGCAAGATCAAAAAGGAGAAGCGCCATGATTGTTTTCGATCCGTTGTGGAGCACGATGAAAAAGAAGGGAGTTACCACCTACACCCTGCGGGTGAAACATGGTATCAGTAACAGTACCGTACAGCGCTTAAAAAAGAATATGCCCGTATCTACAAACACGCTAAATGAATTATGCAAATTGCTAGATTGTCAACTATCGGATGTTGCGCGGTATATCGGCGAGTAGCAGAGGATAGCGCAGAGGGGTATCTTCTTGCGCCGTACAGTAGCGGATATGATCCGCCCGACTGCGTATACGGCATCATTGCGGGCGGCTAATAGCCGCCCCTACATTTATTTTATCGTATCTTCGCGCCATTTGGGCGGGTTTTCGTGGATGTAACGCCATATTTCGCCGTATTCCTTTTCGTTACGGATTATCCGGTCATAGAAGGATTTTTGCCACAGCGGAAGTCCAACCTGCTTCGATACCCACCGTTTCATCTGCCCGACCACCGTTGACAACGGCTTTGTTGTAGGGGCGGATATTATCCGCCCGTCTCCGTCAGGCGATATCAAAACGATCATGTGGATATGATCCGGCATGACGCAATATTTGTTTACTTCTACATTCGGGTAATGGTTGGGAATACTGTTGATGGCCTCTTCGACGATCTTTCCGTACTCTGATAAAGGCAAGGGGCTATCGGGCTCAATATCATATTGCCAGCGGGACGTCAAGGATGCCGTCCCCTACAGTTTTCGGCGAAGCCTTCTTCCCTCTCACCCTCAATCTGTTCAAGCAGCTTGTCCACCCTGCGGCTTTGAGCCATAATCGCATACGTGCGGTCAATCGGCGTACCGTTCAGCAATGCCTCATCCACAAGGCGGTTCAGCTCCTCGCGCTCTTGCCGCAGCCGTTTTTCACAGTCGGTCATGATGCCCCTCCCGATTGCCTTTTTTCGATATGGCCTTTTATAGACCATATTATATGGCCATTATAACAGCCATAATACTATGTAGCAAGATCAAAAAGGAGAAGCGCCATGATTGTTTTCGATCCGTTGTGGAGCACGATGAAAAAGAAGGGAGTTACCACCTACACCCTGCGGGTGAAACATGGTATCAGTAACAGTACCGTACAGCGCTTAAAAAAGAATATGCCCGTATCTACAAACACGCTAAATGAATTATGCAAATTGCTAGATTGTCAACTATCGGATGTTGCGCGGTATATCGGCGAGTAGCAGAGGATAGCGCAGAGGGGTATCTTCTTGCGCCGTACAGTAGCGGATATGATCCGCCCGACTGCGTATACGGCATCATTGCGGGCGGCTAATAGCCGCCCCTACA
>CAYNFL010000169.1:0-4622 GCA_964396465.1 uncultured Christensenellaceae bacterium | reverse complement strand
CAAACAGGAAAACGTCCTGCGACACGATGCCGATATTCTGCCGCAGCGAGAGCAGCGTGACATCGCGGATATCGCGCCCGTCAATGCGGATGCTGCCGCCCGTGGTCTCGTAAAAGCGCGGGATGAGGTGGCACAGCGTCGTTTTGCCGCCGCCTGAAGGCCCCGCCAATGCCAGCGTTTTGCCCGCGCGGATGGTGAGGTTGAGGCCGGACAGCACCTGCGTATAGTCGTTGTAGGCAAAGCTCACGTTTTCAAATTCGATGTCGCCGCGCACATCCTTAAGCTCCGCCGCGTCCGGCGCATCGGTGATGTCGGGCTGCTCCGCCATGATCTCGCGAAAGCGCGTGAAGCCCGCCGCGCCGGAGGTAAAGCCCTCCATAAACGCCGTGAGGCGGCGGATAGGCTGCAAAAACACGCCCACATAGAGCGTAAACGTCACGAGCCCCACGTAGTTAAAGCCGCCCTTCATGATGAGGTATCCGCCCACGGCGATCACCGCGATGTTGAAAAGGTTTGTGAAAAAGCCCATGCCGCTCACGAACACGCCCATCGCGGAATAAAAATCGCCCTTGCTATTCTTATAATGCTCGTTGCTCTCCATGAACTTATCGATCTCATACGCCTCGTTCGTAAACGCCTTGGCGACTCTGGCGCCCGATATGCTCGATTCCAGCCCCGCGTTGATGCCCGCGGTGCGCTCCTTCACCTTCTTCGAGGCCGACATCATGCGCTTTCGCTGCAGCAGCATAAACACTACGCCCACCGGCACGAGCACGATGAGCACCAGCGCGAGCGGCGGGCTGATCGTAAGCATTACGATGAAAGAACCGATAATCGTGACGAGCGATATGAACAGGTCCTCCGGGCCGTGGTGCGCCAGCTCGGTGATGTCGAACAGGTCGGTCGTGACGCGCGACATGAGCTGCCCTGTGCGGTGCTTGTCGAAGAACTTGAACGAGAGCGTTTGCAGGTGCGCGAACAGATCGCGGCGCATGTCGGCCTCCATGCGAACGCCGAGTATGTGCCCCCAGTACGCGACGATGTAATCGAGTACCGCGCGCAGCAGGTACGCGAGCACGAGCGCGCCCATCACGGTAAAGAATGCCGTATACGCGCTTTGGGGCAGCAGCGTGTTTAAGGCGTAGCGCGTGACGAGCGGAAAGCAAAGGTCGATGCCCGCGATCAGCAGCGCGCAGATGAGGTCGAGCACAAAAAGCCCCCGGTGGGGGCGGTAATAGGCGGCAAACGCCTTGAAAGCGCCTTTTGTTTTTGGTTTTTCGTCCATGTTCTACCCTTACCGGCGGTTTATTTGCATTGCATATTATACACCCGCTTTATGCTTTTGTGTAGGCGACTCACATGTTGCGGCAAAGAAAAAGCGGAGGGCACTATTCCCTCCGCCATGGTTAAGCTGGTCTTTCTTATTCTCCGGCTTATTCTGCTGCCTCCGAAACAACCGCTACACCGTTTGAGAAGGTGATTAGCGCCAAAGCAGCAGTCGCATCCAGGTCAGCCAAACCTTCGGGCCACAGGCCTGCCCCTTCAAGCGTAGTCTGGGCAGCTGCATCTGCAGCTGCGATCTGGGTCAAGTTCGGATTCAACGCGTTGTACGTGTTGATCTCAGTCGCAATGAGACGGGCGTTTGCTAAATCGACTCTTTCGTTTGCCTGATCAGTGATGCCCACAAATGTCGGTATCGCGATGGCGGCGAGAATAGCCAGTATCGCAATGACAACGATGAGCTCGATAATGGTGAAGCCCTTCTTGTTCCTCTTAAAATTAAACATGTTTATTCTCCTTTCGCTTGCGCGCAGCGTATTAAAAGATTACAGTGTTATATAAACATATTTTACTCACTTGAAACAAAACTTTTATTAAATACTGCTGTACATCGAAAACATCGGCAGCATCACCGAGAGCATGATCATGAGCACGATGACCGCGACGATGATGAGCATGATCGGCTGCAGCAGCGATGTCAGTTTGGTGATCGATTCCTCCGCTTCCTCCTCAAAATAATCCGCCGCTTTCTCGAGCATCTGATCCAAAGTTCCCGATTCCTCGCCGATCTTGACCATATGCATGAGCATATTCGGGAATATCGCCTCGTTGGCGATGGTCATGTACAGCGAGCGGCCGCGCTTCACCTGCTCCTCAATATCGAGCAGCTTGTTCTCGGCGACTTTGTTGGTGACGACCTTCGAGCCGATGCGCAGCGCCTGCGTCAATGACACGCCCGAGGCCGTCAGCGTCGCCAATGTACGCGCGAATCGCGCGGACAATATGCGCTTCATTGCTTTTTTAATGACAGGCAGCTTGAGTTTTATCGTATCGATCTGCAGTCTGCCCGGGGCGGATGTCTTATAGAACCGTACGCCCACAAAAATCAACACGACGCTGCCCAGAATGTACATCCAGCCGCTGGTGACAACGTCCGAAAGCGAGAGCATGAACTTCGTGATGCCGGGAAGCTGCGCGTTTGGCAAGCTGTTAAATATTCCTTGGAATGTGGGCAGTACAAATATGAGCAGGAATATCACGACGATCACGGCGACCACGCTCACAATCGTCGGGTACATCATCGCGCCTTTGATCTTGCGCTGCAGCTTGTAGTCCTTTTCAAACTGCGTCGCGAGACGCTGCAGCGAAAGGTCGAGCGTACCGCTCATCTCGCCCGCTTCGATGAGCTTGATCATGATGGCGGGCAGTGCTTTTTCGTGCATCGAGAGCGCCTCGGAAAGCCCCTTGCCGCTTTGTAAGTCGTCGGATACGTTAAGTAAAATCTTTTTAAGCTGCTTGTGTTCCACCTGTTCGGTCATGATGCTGATCGCCTGCACGAGCGGCACGCCCGCCTTTAAGATGCTCGCGAACTGCGTGCAGAATACCGCGAGCGTCTTTTTGGGTATCTTCGCCGAGCCGAGCGTGATATCGATCGAGGTTTTGGGCGCGACCTCATTTAAATCGAGCAGATACAGCGTTTTGGCGCGCAGCGCAAAAAGCACGGATTTCCTGTCCGCCGCCTCGATGACGCCTTCCACGGTTTGTCCCTGCCGGTTGGCCGCTTTATATAAGTACTTGATAACCAGTCACCCCCGTACGCTTACAGCAGCGTCGATATATAATTCTTGTCTATCGAGTAGGTATACGCCGTCTCGCGCGTGATCTTTCCGGCGCGGTAGAGCTGCGCCAATGCGTTATCCATGAGCTGCATGCCGCTCGAGGCGGAGGACTGCATCGTGCTGGCCACCTGATGGATTTTGTTCTCGCGTATCAAGTTGCGCACTGCCGAGGTCGCGATCATCGTTTCCACCGCGACGACGCGGCTCTTGCCGTCGGTTGATAATAGCAGCTGCTGCGATACCACGCCCACGAGCGCCATCGAAAGCTGCATCCTGATCTGCTGCTGCTGGAACGGCGGGAACACGTCGATGATGCGGTCGATCGTCTTGGCAGCGCCCGTGGTGTGCAGCGTGGAGAGCACGAGATGCCCGGTTTCGGCCGCGGTCAGCGCGATGCCGATCGTTTCAAGGTCGCGCATCTCGCCGATGAGTATCACGTCGGGGTCTTCGCGCAGCGCGGCACGCAGCGCCGCCGCGTAGCTGTGCGTGTCCACGCCGATTTCGCGCTGGTTGACGATGCACTTTTTATGCCGGTGCAGGTATTCGATCGGGTCCTCCAGCGTGATGATGTGCGCGCTGCGCTGGTTGTTGATATAGTCGATCATCGACGCGAGCGTCGTCGATTTGCCGCTGCCGGTCGGGCCGGTCACGAGTATGATGCCGCGGTTATAGCCGCACAGCGTCGTGACGATGGGCGGCAGGCCCAGCTCGTTGATGTTGGGCGGGCTGCTCTTGATGAGGCGCAGCGCGATGGCGACGCTCTGGCGCTGCCGGAACGTGTTGACGCGGAAGCGGTATTTGCCCGGCACGGATATCGAAAAGTCGCATTCGCCCAAATCCATAAACGTCGCCCACTGCTTGTCCGTCATGATCTCCTTTGCGTACGAGAGCGAGATGTCGGGCGTCATCATGAAATCTTCCAGCGGCGTTAAGCTGCCGCTGATGCGCGCCATGGGCGGCAGGCCCACGGTGATGTGTACGTCGGAGGCGTCAAGCGTCGTCGCCTTTTCCAGCAGGGTAATGAGGTTCATTCGCTGTCTCCTTTATATGCATATGCGGTATGGATCACTTCCTGAATCGTGGTTTCCCCTTGCTCCATCAGCGAAACACACCCCGCGGCGATGGTGGTCATATGCTGTTTCTTGATCGCGTAATCGCGGCTGTCATCGACGGGCGCGTTGTTCGTGATCATCTCGCGCACCTCGCGGTCGATGACAAGTATCTCGTGTACGGCCGTGCGCCCCTTGTAGCCCGTTTCGCTGCAATAGGAACAGCCCTTCCCGGTATAGACCTGCTTGTTGTACGACCCGGGCAGCCCCGCGGCGTGCAGCTCAAATTTACTCGGCGAATATTCCGTTTTGCAGAACGGGCATATTTTCTTCACAAGGCGCTGGGAGAGTATGCCGACCAGGGAAGCCGCGAGCATGTAGCTCGGCACGCCCATGTCGATGAGGCGCGATATCGTGCCGGGTGCGTCGTTGGTATGGATCGTGGACAATACGA
>CAYNFL010000168.1:0-4667 GCA_964396465.1 uncultured Christensenellaceae bacterium | reverse complement strand
GATGGAACGGATGCCGCTCTCGCAGAAGCCGTCCTGATAGGGGGCAAACTCGAGCTGATGCCCGAGATAATGCTCAAGCAGATGGGAAACGATGTCCGCCGCCGAGTACGCCGTCTGGCGGATCGGAATTGTATAAGTCAGTTCGGGATCGAGCACCGCAACTGACGGCTTCATAATCGGGCTTGAAAAGCCATCCTTGCGCCGCAAGGTCTCATTGTTGATAACGGCTGTGCCGTTGAGCTCCGACGACGTCGCGGGGATCGTCACCACCACAATCACCGGGATCATTTCGGTAATCGCCGCTTTGCCGGTGGGAAAATCCCACGGATCCCCATCGTATTTTGCCGCCACGCCGATAAACTTCGCTTCGTCCATCGCGGAGCCCCCGCCCAGCGCGATGATCACATCCGGCTTTTCCTTCTTAGCAAGCGCGATTGCGGGAGCTGCATGCTCCGCGGTGGGGTTGCTTTTAACGCCAAAGTGGCATAATAGTTGTACGCCTGCTTCTTTACAGCTTTTTGCGACCTTGTCGTAGAATCCAAGGCTTTTTACAAGCGCTTCATCATAGGTGACCAGCATTGCCTTTTTTCCGTATAGCGCTGCCTGCTGTCCTACACGTTTGACTTCACCTGCGCCGAAAATGATTTTGGTTGGAACGGAAAATTCGAAATTGTTCATTGCTGTTCTCCTTTTGCTTTAATTGAATAATAATGGTCAATTGTACCTTCGGTATTCATTTTCATGCAGAAAAGCCCGCCTGCTCCGTTCCGGTCAGCCATCTGTTCCGGCGTATATGCATAGCGCGCTGTCGCTACATAAAAGTCTTTCAAATCATCGCCGCCGAATCCGCCGCAGCATACCTGCCCGACCGGGAAATCCATCATCTTCACCAGCGTGAGCGATGAATCCCACACGGATACCTTCCCCGCCCAATGGCAGATATACAGCGTATCCTCCGAGTCAATGCTGATGCCGTCCGGCATTCCGATGCTGTTCAGATCCAATCTTACCTTCGGCCCGCTTACCGGCCCGATCGATATATCGTAGTCGAATGAAAGCAGCGTACCGTTGTAGGTATCGATCACGAACATCTCGGTATTCGCTTTGTTCCATACGATGCAGTTGTATTGATTGATTCCTTTAACGATCGTCTTTACACTGCCGTCGGTATCTATCATATAAAAGTCGCCCAACATATCCGGCTTGTAATCCGGCGTTCCGTACAGCTTGGAAACCGTGCTTGCGAAGATTCTTCCTTTGGCATCCACGCGCATATCGTTATATCGGTTCTTTTCATTCCCGCCGTTCGGGTCGGCGATGCATTCAAGCTTCCTTGTCGCCATATCGAACAGGCAGATCCCCTTATCCAGCGCGCACAGAAGTTTATTTTTATCGCTGCAGGGAATTGCCGAGCCGATCATGCCGCCGCCGGTTTGATATATCGCGTGCGAATTGGCGTAAGGTTCAAACGCATGCACATCTCCGGTAAATAAATCCGTACAGTAAAGGCATTTCGCCCGGTAATCCCAAACGGGTGTCTCAAGCAGTGTTACGTTGACATCAAGAACTAATGAAAATCCCGTAAAAATCGACCTCCTGTCTATTCGTTATTAAAACACAACTTCTAGTTGTTTACGTTATGATTTCCCCGCTTTAAAGCTTTTCCGCATCTATCGGCATTTTTAATATCCGTAGTGACGAATATACAAGCCGCAAGTTGCTTTACAAAAGTTCCCCCCAGCGCTAAATCTGTTCGCAAAGGCATTTTACGATCATCAAGCGCCAAACGTGAGTTGATAACTGTAAAACGCATAAACGATATGGCTATTCTTAACACCAGTCATTTTATTTTTTTTACATTTGTTAATATCTATTTTGATTATGACATGATTATATACCCTTGTTAAAAATAAATCAATCTTTTTTTTTATTTTAACATGAATTTAATATTTTATAATTTACTTTTGTTAATGTTCTTTTTTTTTGTCGTATATTTTTGTGGTTTGAGGGCCTAGTTTATTGCATTAATTTTATTTTTCAGGTGTATCTTATTATTTTAACATTATTTTGTTCTAATACCCCGCTTCAATTATCATTGATTAACATTTTTAAATCTGTTGTACAGAAGACAATTGACAAGTTTTAAATATTTATATAGAATCAGTTTTGAAGGAGGGTACTAATAACGTGACTTCTGAAGAAAGATATTACTTAAAATTAAAAGCGGCTTATTTATACTATTACGATGACCTTTCCCAAAAGCAAGTGGCGGACAGGCTGAATGTTTCGCGCCCAACTTTGAATAAAATGCTCAAAGAAGCGCGCCAAGAAGGCATGGTGAAGATTGAAATCTACGATTACAAAAATTATTTCAATCTGATCAAGATGGAAAACCAGATCTGTAAAAAGTTTGGTTTGAAGCACGCTAAAATCGTAGACAGCTTTACAAACGACAGGAATGTCATCAAAGAACGCATCAGCAAGACCGCGGCAGAATACTTTAATAAGGTGATCCGCAGCGGAATGTGCGTCGGTATCGGCTGGAGCCCCCTGCTTGAAAACATGGCGAACTATATTACGCCGCTCAAAAATATTACCAATGCAGTATTCGTGTCGCTGCTCGGCGGTTCGGGCAATCTTGATTTTCAGATCAATACCAATCTTTTAAACGAAAAAATCGCCAAGTTCTTTTACAATAGTTCGATCTATAATCTTTATACCCCGATATTCACGAGTGACATCACGCTGTATTCCGCGCTGACGGAAGATACGGCGATCAAAAAGGTGCTCAACAAAATGCGGGATCTCGATATCGCATTAATCGGCATCGAGGGCGACGGCACATCTTCAACCGCACTGATGACCAGCAGCGTTCCGAAAGAATATATTAAGAATCTGCACGACGAAAATGTCGTCGGGAATATATGCGCGCGGTTTTTTAACATCAACGGCGATATCTGCGTTACAGAACTGTACAACAAGACCATTTCCATACCTTTGGACGTACTTAAAAAAACGCCGACGATTGTGGCGCTCGCTTCGGGGCAGCACAGCGTGAAAGCGTTGATCGGAGCTGCCCGGGGCGGCTACTATAACGTACTGATCACTGATGAAAATACCGCAAAGGCGATGTTGGAGCTTGAGGACGCCACGGCATCGGATCAATAAAGTAAAACAGGGTTCCCCCTGTCCAATTAAGCGGCTCGCGTATCATAACGATTGATGAGTCCGTATCGGCAAATGCTACAATGATTTTTTTAGCAGAAGCTTGACGTCCTGTACTGAGAGCTTTTTTAAACTAACGCTGAGGGCCAGCTGCATGGCATGAAACGTATCCGTTGTGATTTTATCGATATCTTTCGTGCCAAGCCCGACATCCGAAAGGCTTGTAGGCATATTAAAGTCGTTCAGGAAACAAGAAAAATATTCGCCGCACCGCTTGGCAGCTTCTTTTTCTGTTAATGAGTCCGGCGCGCCGAGTATTCGGGAAATGACCGCGTATCTTTCAATGTTGGCATCGTATGAATAATCAAGGTACGCTTTTGCGATGGTGCAAAGCCCCCACGCATGGGAGACATCGGTAATTCCGCTGACCGAATGCCCGATTGCGTGAATCGCCACGGTGGAAGATGATGTAATGCACAGCCCGGCCAAAGTATTCGCCCATGCCATTTTCGTTCTCGCCTCAATGTCGCCCGCGTCCTTATACACCCTGTGCAGATTGCCTTTTACAAGGTGCATCGCCTCAATCGCGCAAAGATCCGTAAAAGGCGTGGCGATCGACGCGATATATGCTTCCATCGCGTGATAAAATACATCAACGCCCGTACCCGCCGTAACGCCGATCGGAAGCGTAAGCGTAAGATCGGGGTCTACGATAGAAACATCGGGATACATGCAATCCTGAAGGAATCCCGGCTTTTCCTTCGTGATCGGATTGGTGATTACAGCAACATTGGTGACTTCCGAACCTGTACCTGCCGTCGTGGTGACACAGATTGTCGGGTATGTATCTGTCAGTTTTTCTTTTGCTTTTCTTCCGTCCAGTATGTAATCGTTGACCGATCCCCCGTTTTTTGCGACCAACGCCGTGGCTTTGGCAGCATCCATCGAACTGCCGCCCCCCAGCCCGATGGCAACGTCGCATTCCTCGCTTAACATGATTCTCACGGCATGATCGATATTATATGTTTTTGGATTTGGTTCAATCGTATTATCGACAACGACCTTTATACCGGCTTCATCAAGGTAATTTAAAGCCCGGTCCAGCGTCCCGACCTTTTTTAAATCCTCCCCAGTGGTTAAAAGCAGCGCTTTTTTCCCGTATTGGGGGACCACTTCTCTCAGCCTGGCGATAGTACCCCTTCCAATGATCACCTTTGTGGGGATGTGTAACCCGAAAACATCCATAGAAACTCCGTCATACTTGAAGATTTAATTAACCCGTCATGATGATACTATTATATTCATGCATTTTTGTAAAGCAAAAGGAAATGCATAATCCGTATCTTTTTTTGCTGCCCTGGAAGAAACCAATAAAAAAGCGCTTAGCCGGTACCGGCATATCCGGCGGTGACATGCGCTTTTACTGATTCCGTTGCGGATGATACCACTCTCTTCAACAATTGATAGCGCCCGAACTGCATCCCAAGAAGGCTTCCATAAGC
>CAYNFL010000167.1:0-4672 GCA_964396465.1 uncultured Christensenellaceae bacterium | reverse complement strand
CTTCCTTTGAAACGCCTTTACCGCGCCTTGCGTGATTTCACCGTAGTACCCGGTGGCCGAAGCGATCATAAATCCGCGTTCACGCAGCTTTTGCTGCACGTTGCGCACCGCCGCGCCCTCCATGCCGGGCTTTAGCAGCATGGAGGCGTGGTCTGAGGTAGAAAGCTGGACGTATTCTTTGCTGACGTAGCCTTCGAGCGCGGTCACCGTGCCGTCATCGTTTAATTGTTCGGCCTGTACAAGATACCAGTCTCCCGAAAAACCCAATATGGTAAGGCCGGTACCCTCGGAAAGCTCCGCGACGACGACGCTGTATACGCCGGGATTTTGCCGCAGCTTCAAGCCGCCCTCGGTGATGTTGCCGTACATCGCGTCGGCGGAGGGCAACCACACGTAATCCGCGCTGACGTATCCGCGGTAGTTGCCATATATGGCGCGGTACCACCCTTCCGTCTCCTCGCAAAACACGCCAATGCGCGCGTTCTCGGGCAGTTTGGTGACGACGGGCGAATCGGTCGTAGGCCGAAGGCGCATATTGACTTCGTCGTTTGTGACGGTGGCGTCCTCAAAATATGGAAACGCAAGCGCACTGCCCGCGGGAAAGCAGGCAACGGCAAGAAACAGCAAAGCGGTACAAAACGGTAAAATTTTTTTCATGTTCAACCCACCTGAATTGGTATGAATGGCACATATTATTATACACCCACGTTTCTTTCGTGTCAAAAAGTGCGCGAGAATGAATGAAAATCGGCAAGTAAATCAAAAAGCTGGCGTTTTTTTTATAAAAAGTATGTTTCTATCCGGGGGCGGAACATGTTATAATAATAACACAGGAGGCACTTATGCAGGATAAATTGCAAAACAGCCGCGTTTCCGAAGCAGTTGTACGCAGGTTGCCCAGATATTACCGATACCTTGTCGAGCTGGAAACGATGGGGGTTGAGCGCGTTTCGTCCTCGCGCATGAGCAACGAGATGGGGCTCAATGCCTCCCAGATCCGCCGCGACTTGAATTGCTTCGGAGGCTTTGGCCAGCAGGGATACGGATATCTTGTTAAACGTTTGAAGCAGGAGATTAAAAAGATACTCGGTATCGGAATCGGATACAGTGCGGTGCTCGTCGGCGCGGGCAATATCGGGCAGGCGCTCTTGAATTACCGCCGCTTTACCGACGAGGGGTATCATATCGTCGCGGCGTTTGACGCTGACGAGGATGTCGTCGGGGAGGTGTTCGGGGGCGTGCAGGTTCAGTCGATGAACCGGCTGGCCGACAGTTTGAGGCGCAATCCGGTCGATATCGGAATACTTTCCGTACCCAAGCCGTTTGCGCAGCATATGGCGGACATGCTCATCTCTTTGGGCGTCTCTGCGATATGGAATTTTGCGCCGGTGGATGTGCAGGTTCCGGAGGGCAGGGTTGTGGAAAACGTGCATATGAGCGACAGCTTGTATGTATTGTCGTATCATTTGAGGGAACAGCGTGAAGGAAATTCCGATACAAACGACTAAGCGTTGTGAAATGGTGGACATCACGCGGCAGGTTGTGAGCGCCGTATCCGGCAGCGGCGCTGCAAGCGGCGTGGTATGCGTTTTTATTCCGCATACAACCGCGGGCGTTGCGATCAATGAGAACGCGGACCCCGATGTAAAGCGGGACGTGTTGTTCGCGCTGGAACGCGCGGTGCCGAATGCGGGTTTTGAGCATATGGAAGGAAACTCGGACGCGCACACCAAAGCGATCATGACGGGCGCTTCAGTCAGCGTGATATTTGAAAACGGCCGGCTTTGCCTTGGTACTTGGCAGAGCATCTATTTCTGCGAATACGACGGGCCACGTGCAAGAAAGGCGTTTGTTAAAATATTGAGAAGCGATGATTAAGCATATTAACACTTTGTGAAATGGTGTGACATTTTATGTGAAGCTATTTACATACGGATGCAAATATTATATCTTTAGGGTGCCGCATCGTGCGGCGTTGGGGAAAGGAGACCGGAAATGATGCCGCGGAGGGCTGACAATAGAAAATTAATCAAAATGCTGATACTTGCGCTTGGCGTGCTGATCGTTGCGCTCGTTGTCGTACTCATCATCATGCTTGCGCAGGGCGGAAATACCGGAGAGGATAAGCAGGAAGCGTTTGTGGAAAGCAACAAGTATCTCAATGGCATTTCGGTTGCCGGTGTGGATATATCGGGATTGACATACGACGAAGCCTTGGCGAACCCGGAGCTTGCTGGGCTCGCAAAGCAGGCGGAGGACGGTTTTTCTTACACGTTTACCGTAAATGGCAAGCCATTCACTTTCACTGCGGCGGATATCGGCGCAACGTCCGGTTTTTCGCATACGCTGCAGGAAGCGATGCTGTACGGCCAATACGGCAGCGAAGCCGGTGCGCAGAAGAAGGAACTGAGCGAGAACGGCGGCAAGAATTTTGAATTGACGCCATACGCGGAGCTGGACACGGTGACGGCAAAGCTCAAAGAGCTTAAAGCTACGACGCTGGATACGCAGCCGCAGGACGCGACGCTCTCCGTGCCCAAGGATGTCAAGTTCAACCCCGACGCCGAGTATCTGTATCAGCTGGAAGGCGTGCAGGTCGTGGATGAGGTGGTCGGCGTGGACGTGGACGCTGTCGCGCTGGCGGTGCTGATCTGCGAAGACATCAACAGCGGTACGCTGGCGGGCGTGGACGCGCCCGTGATATTGACCAAGCCCGATCTCAGCGTGGAGGAAGTCAAAGAAAATACGAAACGCTTTAATCCGGAGGCCGTGACCACATCGTTTGACGGCAGCACGGAGGACCGCGTCACCAACGTTACAATCTTGTCGGGTTTTGTCAACGGCGTTGTGATCCAGCCGGGGCAGACGTGGTCGATCAACGAGGCCGCCGGGCCGCGCAACGCGCAGACCGCGAAGGAAATCGGCTGGGCGGAAGCGCACGGCATTACGAACGGGCGTTACGAGGATCAATACGGCGGCGGCGTATGCCAGGTTTCAGGTACGCTCTACAACGCGGCGATACGCGCGGAGCTGACGATTACGGAGCGGTATCCGCACAGCTGGCCGTCTACGTATCTTCCCGAAGGGCAGGACGCTACCATCAACTATACGACGGAAGGCGCGGAGGCTTCGACGGGAACGAAGGACTTAAAGCTGACGAATCCGTACGACATGCCTGTGTACCTCGTGGCGTACGTGGACAGCAAGGCGGAAACGCTGACGATACAGGTTTACGGGCCGCCGCTCGTGCACGGTTATAAAATACAGTATATCAATATTAAGGTGGGTTCAAAGATCGCGCCGTTGCCGACGTACCATTACGATTCGCCGACCGCTCCGGACGGTACGCCGATTGATGCGGGGAAAAAAGTGGAATGGGTACAAGCGCACGACGGGCAGACATGGCAGGTTTGGAAGCAGTACGTGGACGCATCCGGCAACGTCGTTAAATCTGAGTTTTTCAGCGAGAGCAGCTATAAAGACTTTCAGGGCGTATATTACTGCAACTATC
Organism: uncultured Christensenellaceae bacterium; assembly: GCA_964396465.1. Lineage (GTDB taxonomy): Bacteria > Bacillota > Clostridia > Christensenellales > SZUA-584 > JAEWCC01. The sequence continues at coordinate 1,161 of CAYNFL010000167.1, read as the reverse complement.
CCGACCCGCTGTATGCGGATTCCTCGGTACCGGCGGCCACGGGCTGAGCGGTTGATTAATTAAGGATATAAAAGTATATATTAGGATATAATAATGGGTGCGCGGGGTTTGTTCCGCGCATTTTTCTTCAAGGAGGAACGCGATGGCTTCCAAAAAAAACGCACATAAAAATGTGGCATTTTTGATCATCACAGGAGGCCTGCTGATAGCGGGGCTTGCGGTATGTGCCGTCGTGCTGCTCGGGAACGCGGGCGCGGCGGTTGAATCACAGCGCGTGATTGAGTTCGGTACAGCGCTTGACGGCGTATCCGTAGGCGGGATCGATATATCAGGAATGACAAAGGGCGAAGCGCTTTCGGCAACCGCGGCGCTGCCGCAGCAGCTTTTAGACCAAACGGTGTTTACCGTCGATGTCAGCGGGGAACAAAAAACGCTGGTCGCGCAGGATTTACAGCTTACGACTGATTATGTGCAGGTGATAGATAAAGCTGTGGGCTACGGGCGTACGGGCAGCTTCGACGAGCGGCTTTCTGCCGCGGAGGCCGCTTCGGCGTCGGGCGTCGATTTTCCGATCGATGTGGTATCGGACGAAGCGCAGCTTGCCGCCGCGCTCTCCGTGCTAAAGACGCGCCTTGATACCGCGCCGCTGGAAGCCCAGGTAATATTCACACCGAACGGGCATTTCGCGGACGGTACGGAATACGACCCGAAAACGTACGATAAAGAGGCGAACGGCGAGCCTCAGCTGGTCATGCTTCCGGAAAGCGAGATTCCCAATACGTTGCGGTATGAGTATTATAACGACGACCACTACGAAACCGGCGAAGGGAAGAATATTCCCGAAGGCGCGTATATTTCGCGGTTTTTCTATACGAGCGAGCAGACGGGTATTGAAGTGGATTTAGATGACCTTGCGGCGCAAATCGCATCGGCGCTGCAAAGCGACGATTTCTCCGTGATCACGGCGAAAGTCGCCGTAACGGAGCCGACGGTGACGGTGGAGATGCTGAAATCTCAGACGCAGCTTGTATCGTCGTGGACATCGAGCTACCGCAAACACGACAGCGCGAGCCGCGTATTCAACGTGACCAAGCTCTCGGGAATCATTAACGGCCAAATTTTGGAGCCGGGCGTAGAGTGGTCGATCAATAAGACGGCGGG
>CAYNFL010000166.1:0-4697 GCA_964396465.1 uncultured Christensenellaceae bacterium | reverse complement strand
GTAACAGATATCCCGGACGCATGGCGCGTAGCCATATTGCCTGATATAGCTTCTCAGGTATTCGAGCACTTCCCTTTGGCGTCTGGTTAAATCATCCATGTGTTTTCACCTCTCATGCATCATATCAAAATGCGGTTTACGTGTCAATGAAAAAGGCAAACGAACGTTCTTATTTTTCCGGTTCGTTCGGCTCCTTCAGCGTGACGGCCTGGGCGGCCATTTTACGCCGCTGTTCATCCATCGCGGCGTAATGTTTGCGTGTTGTATTGACGTCCTTATGGCCGAGCACATCCGCCACGAGGTAGATATCGCCCGTCTGCTGGTAAAGCATCGTGCCATATGTGCTGCGCAGCTTGTGCGGCGAGATATGCTTTAAGGGTACGGATACGCGCGAATACTTCTCCACGAGCATCTGCACGGCCCTCACGCTCATCCGCTTGTTTTGCAGCGAGAGGAACATGGGGGAGGCCTCGCTGTAATTGGCGGCGGTTTTGCGCTGCTCGATATATCTTTCCAGCGCACCTTTCGCTTCATCACTAAAAAACAACAGCGCTTCGTTGCCGCCCTTGCGCAGCACCTTAAAAGCGTTGCTTTTAAAATCGAAATCGGAAACGTCAAGCGCGATGAGCTCGCTGATACGGATGCCGGTGGTTAAGAACAACGTGAGTATCGCAAGGTCGCGTACCTTCGTCTTTTCGTTAAAAGCGCGCTGCTTGTCCGACAGCCCCGCGCCGGATTCGACGACGTGCAGCAGCATACTTGCTTCCTCGTGGTCAAGCCGCAATATGGGCTTTTCGTGCAGCTTGGGCGTTTCGAGCCGCGCGGTGATATTCTGGTCTATGATTTCCTTTTTATAGTAATATTTATATAATGTGCGTATTGTGGAAAGCTTGCGCGCGATGCCTTTTTCGCCGTTTTCCTTGACCGTATTTTCGTCCTTGTAGTATAGCTTTAAGTATTCCAGATAGAATTCAAAATCGTCCATGGTGAGGCTTTCAAGGTCTTTGGCGGACATACTCATGGGCTTTTGCCCGCGCTCGTTTTCGAGAAACGAAAAGAACAGCCGTAAGTCGTACGCGTAGTTGATGCGCGTTAACAGCGATGTGCGCGGCTCAATCGCGCGAAAGAAATCCATACAGAACGGCGGCAGCGTTTTCAACACGCCGCGCAGCTTTTCCGTTTTCTTTACCGACATCTCGATTTTACTCTGTTTGGACATGGAGAGAAGCCTTTCGGAATTGTATTCAATATCATTATACCCGTATGCCCTATAAAAAGCAATAACTATGCGCAAAACATGAATTTTACGCATAGTTTATAATCGCTTGATCATGGCATGGCGGAAGGTTTTTCAGCGTTGATATCGCCAGTCCCCTTCTTCTCTGCCTTGATATGGTCGGCAATCTGCTTTCTCGCGAGCTTATCGCAGCGGTTGTTGAACTCGTCGTCGGCGTGGCCTTTAACTTTTTGCCATAACACTTTATGCGTCTGAGCCGCTTCCAGCAGCGCCGTCCACAGATCGACGTTTTCGACCTGGTCTTTGGATGCGGTACGCCAGCCATTGCGCTGCCAGCGATCGATCCAGCCCTGCGTAAACGCGTTGTGGATATAAGAGCTGTCCGTGTGCAATATCGCTTCGCAAGGCTCTTTGAGCGCTTCCAGCGCCATGATGGCCGCCGTAAGCTCCATGCGGTTGTTGGTCGTGTCGGGCACAAAGCCGGATATCTCCTTTTGCGCCTGGCCGTATCGCAGCACCGCCGCCCATCCGCCCGGGCCGGGGTTTTTGGAACACGCGCCGTCGGTATATATCAAGACCTTCTTCATCTATTTCGCCAGCATGCCGGATTTCTTTGCGCACTTCTCCACCGCGTCGATCACCGTGCCGCGAAAGCCGTTGTGCTCAAGCGACTTGACCGCCTCGATCGTTGTGCCGCCCGGAGAGCATACAGCATCTTTGAGCGCGCCGGGATGCGCCCCCGTATCCAGCACCATCTTTGCCGCGCCCAGCACCGTCTGTGCGGCGAGCTCCAGCGCCTGCGCCCTCGGCAGCCCGCACAGCACGCCGCCGTCGGCGAGCGCTTCGATGAACATAAATACATATGCAGGCCCGCTGCCCGATACCGCCGTCACAGCGTCCATATGATTCTGCTGCGCGTATGAAACCCTGCCAAGCGATCCGAATAACTGCTTCGCGAAACTCATCTCGCGCTCTGAAAAACTGCTGGGAGTCTCAAATACGCTCATGCCCTCCCCCGCCATCAAGGGCGTATTGGGCATTACGCGCAGCACGCGCTTATGATTACCATATATTTCTTTAATATGCGCGGCGCTCCACCCTGCCGCGATGGATATCAGCGGCAGTTCGGCGCCGCCAATGCTCTTCAGTACATCGGGCATCACGTTAGGTTTTACCGCAACGAGCAGCATGCTGGAATTGGCACACAACTCAGCAGCCGAGGAAACGCCATGGGCGCCGCAGCTTTCCTGCAGCGCTTTCACTTTTTCATGATCCACATCGTAAACCAGTATATGATTCGGCTGAATCGTATTTTTTTCGATCGCGCCTTGTACGATAGCGCTTGCCATATTTCCCGCGCCGATGAAACCGAGCTTGATTTCCGCCATTTTCAATCCTCCTGCTATTGACTGGTCAAAGCGAATTGTATATAATAACCGATATCTGATTTAGGGGAGTGGCTCAATGGTAGAGCATCGGTCTCCAAAACCGAGGGTTGCGTGTTCGAGTCGCGTCTCCCCTGCCACTTCGTCGGAGCAAAGTTCGCTTTGCTCCGTTTTGCTTTTTAAGCAAAACTTCACCCGCTCCCTTGCTCCTCCTCTTCCCCACGAAGCTGCGCTTCGCGGGGGCCCTGTGATATTAAGTAAAGTTCGCTTTGCTCTTAACCGCTGACAAACTTCGTTTGCAGCGGTTTTTTATGCGCATTACCCATCATTTTTATTGCCTTTTTCGGGGGCGGCCCCTTCAAAAGGCATGTTTCTACTCGTAATCCATAACGGCTTGTGAGAATATACGAGCAATAGGCTTTATCAACTGGCTGTAATAACCGGTTTTAATCTGGAACAAAGTTCTCGTTTCCCCGTTTTCACTCTTATTGCTTTCCATTATGTCATGTTGAGAAGCGATAGCGACGAAACATCTTTCTAGAAAGATTCATACTCGTATTACTCGTCAGAATGATATCAGAAGCGATTATACCCTCACTTCGCCTTCCATGCCCAGTTCGGACGTGAAAGGCTTTAGTACAGGCGCTACCTGCTCCGCAATGAACCGTTCCGTCTGCTGCTCCGCGCAGCCGGTAAACTTCTTCGCATCCAGAAGGCTGTCAATCTCCTCCGGCGACAAACGGAAAGCGCTGTCCGCCTTAATGAGCGAAAGCAGGTTGTTGCTCTCCCCCATCATCTTGACGCGCTGCGCCGCTTGCATCGAATATTTTCGGATACGCTCGTGCAGCTCTTGGCGGTCTCCGCCGCGCTTTACCGCCTCCATGAGTATCGTCTCGGTTGCCATAAACGGCAGCTCGGCGTCGATGCGGCTCTTAATCACCCTGTCGTACACGACGAGGCCGGACACGACGTTGAGATAGAGGCCGAGTATCGCGTCTGCCGTGAGGAAACCCTGAGGCAGCACGATGCGCCTGTTGGCGGAATCGTCGAGCGTGCGCTCGAACCACTGCGTGGAAGCCGTTACGGCGGCGTTGACGGGCAGCGAGATCACATAGCGGCAAAGTGATCCCATGCGCTCGCTGCGCATCGGATTGCGCTTGTAGGCCATTGCGGATGAGCCGATTTGCTCCGTTTCAAACGGCTCCTCAATCTCCTTTAAGTTCTGAAGCAGGCGAAGATCGTTGCTGAATTTATACGCGCTCTGCGCGATGAGCGCCAGCGCGTTGAGTACGATCGTATCGAATTTGCGCGGATACGTCTGCCCGGTGACAGCGAATGAAGCATTAAAACCGAGCTTTTTGCACACTGCCTCATCGAGTGCGCGCACCTTATCCGCGTCGCCGTCAAACAGCGAAAGAAAGCTCGCACCGGTGCCTGTGGTGCCTTTTACGCCGCGCAGCTTGTAGTTATGCAGTATAAACTGTATCTGCTCCAAATCGGCCAGCAGGTCTTGTATCCAAAGCGTCGCGCGCTTGCCTACGGTCGTAAGCTGCGCTGGCTGGAAGTGCGTGAAGCCCATCGTCGGCATGCCCTTGTATTGCAGCGCGAACTTTGACAGCCGGTCGATCACGTTGGCCAGCTTGACCTCGATCACTTTGAGCGCCTCATACATGGCGATGAGATCGGCGTTGTCGCCCACATAGCAGCTCGTCGCGCCGAGGTGGATGATGGGCTTTGCCTTGGGGCACTGCTCGCCGTAGGCGTAAACGTGCGCCATCACGTCGTGGCGCACCGCCTTTTCACGCGTATCGGCCACGTCGTAGTTGATATCGTTCTGAAAGCGGATCAGTTCTTCAATCTGCTCGGCAGAAATATTCAGCCCCAGTTCCTGCTCGCACTGCGCGAGCACCACCCACAGCCTGCGCCATGTTTTAAATTTGAAATCATCAGAAAAAAGCTGCGCCATCCGGCGCGAAGCATACCGTGTAATCAGCGGGTTTTCGTAAACATCGTTCATATACTTTCATCCAAACCGTGTTTTAGAAATTGTATTATATATCGCGCAAAATTGCCAT
>CAYNFL010000165.1:0-4700 GCA_964396465.1 uncultured Christensenellaceae bacterium | reverse complement strand
CTTAAAATACCTTCTGATAAACTTGGCATAGCTTTTTTACAACTCCTTCTGTCTATTATAAATGTCTGCACACATGGATGAAGCATGTATCTATCAAGCAATTACGCTGTTATCAATAAAAAAAGAAGGTACTATGATATGCTCAACATTGAAGAATTACTTTCGATATTCCTGTAAACCGTTGATCTAACCGGATAAAACACATCAGCTTGATATATCCGAGCACATTGACCTTATCCATAACGCCAAACCGATCACAAATTATTATTATATTATAATGTTAAATTCAGAAACCGTCTTTACGAATAGTTGCCTAATTTAAGACTTGTTGAAATAAATTTAATACATTGAAACAAATTGATCTCACTTGTTATTGTTATTTTACATCTGTATAGCGCCATCTCGATGGCTTCCGCGCTGCCATTGGTGAAGACGCAGTATTGCAGGTCTCCCGGCGTAATCTCGGACATCACCCTGGCAAGATACCCGTACAGCAGGTCGAGCAGCTCCTGGCTGTGCAATCCAATTTCAAATTATATCCGATGGCGAAGAAGCAAGTACAGGTTGCCTGCGCGGGTCGGCGCACGGCGGCGCGCCGCCAATCGTATTTAGTGCCCCTTCGTTCAGGCCTTCGCAATAAAAAGCTCCTTAAAACAGCTCATGCAATGCGTCCGCCTACACGTGAACCGTCATCTATTACAAATTGACAATATACAGTACGCATGATAAATTGAAAGCAGTTATATATATAGATATATACAGTATGGAGGGTATTTATATGGCAGGCTTCGGCAGCAGCCGCGGGGGCGGCGGTGGTCATAGCGGCGGTGGATCGTTCGGCAGCGGACATAGCGGCCGTTCATTCGGAGGCAGCCGCAGCGGCGGTTTCGGCAGCAGTCGAAGCAGCGGTTCGTTTGGCAGCGGAGGATATCAGCCGCCATCAAACTTTGGCGGCGGGCCTGTTTTCGGTGCCCCGCCTCCGCCGATGCGTCCGCGCCCGGTGTATTATAGCAGCGGACGTGTTTACAGGGGAAGCGGCACAGGCAGAGGCATGGGCTGCGGTTCCGCGGCGATCGTGCTTGTTGTCATCGCTTTCGTTCTTATATTTGTATTAGCCTCAAGCATCGGCGGGATATTCGCTGGCGGCAGCGGCGGAGATGTAACCAAATCTACAGTACAGCGAGAAGCGTTACCGGTAGGTTCTGTGAAAGTTACTGATTATTACACTGATGAATTGGGCTTGATATCGAATAAAACGGAGATGGAGAGAGGACTTAAATATTTTCTCGATAAAACCGGGGTACAGCCATATATATTCCTTACGGACAACATCAACGGATCGCACAATCCGTCCGATGAAGAGCTTGCGGCTTTTTCCGGAAATCTCTATCAGTCATTATTTACTGACGAGGCGCATGTTCTTGTCACTTTTATCTGGTATAACAATGACTACAACGGCTACATCGAATGCGGTAATCAAGCAAAGACTGTTTTTGATGACGAAGCTCAGGATATCCTGTTAGACAACTTTGCCCGGTATATCGATTATACAGATATCACATATGAAGAGTTTTTCAGTATGTCGTTCAGAGATACTGCCGACCGTATGATGGAAGTCACGACCTCGCCGTGGATTCCGGTGCTCATCGTGATGGGCGTCGTAATGCTTGTAGTGATACTGTTCGTATGGTGGCGTCACGCAAAGAAGCAGAAGAACCTTGAGGCGCAGCAGACCGAGGAGATGCTCAAAACGCCGCTCGATAAGTTCGGCGACAAGGAAGCTGAAGAGCTGGGTAAAAAATACGACGACGACCCGAATAACGATGTTAAAAGCTGATAATAAGCGGGTATCTATCAGCAGAACAGTTAATTAGCGCTTGCCGCAGGCGGCGCATGAATAACGTGAAGGAGAAATATAATATGGGTATATTAGCCAGATTCGGCGACATTATCAAAGCGAACGTCAACGCGGTGATTGACAAGATGGAAGACCCGTCCAAGATGATCGACCAGTATTTGCGCGACATGATGGAAGATTTGGCCGAGGTCAAGCGCGAAACCGCGGGCGTGATGGCGGAAGAAAAGCGTACCAAGCGCCTCGTCGATGAAAACGATGCCGAAGTTGCCAAATACGCCGATTTCGCGAAGAAGGCGCTGCAGTCGGGCAACGATGCCGACGCGCGCGTATTCATCAGCAAGAAACAGCAGCTTGAGGCTTCGGGCGCGGGGCTGAAAACCGCCTACGCCACGGCCAACGCCAACGCCATCAAGATGCGCCAGATGCACGACAAGCTTACGGCGGATATCGAAGCGCTTAACGCGCGCCGCGAAATGATCAAAGCCAAGGTCGCCGTCGCCAAAACGCAAAAGACGCTGAACGAGGTCGCTTCGTCCGTAGGCAAATCCGAAGGCGCGATGAGCGCGTTTGAACGCATGGAGGACAAAGCCGACCGTATGCTCGACGAAGCCACCGCAATGTCCGAGCTCAATACGGAGCCCATCGACGAAGCCAAGAAGCTTGAAGACAAATACGCCGCTCAGGGCACCGCTTCTGTGGACGACGAACTCGCGAAGATGAAAAAGGATTTGGGCCTTTAAACTTTGAAACGGAAACGCCGCTGCACTGATGCCGCGGCGTTTTTTTCATGCAAATAATATCCCTTCATTACACATAAGGCATTAGGTAGAGATCTTTCTTTTTTAATTTGCTTTTCTTTGCCATCTGCCCCCATCCCATATTACCCATCATGTAGTACAGCCAGCGCGGAACGCGCGGCGAAAGCATCGCGTTGTCACCGCTCTCCCCCTTCGCCATACGTATAATCGCCTCTTCAAACCCGTTGAAAAGCGGTTTCATAAAGGGTGCGTCTTTTGTCTGTGCAATCATGGGGCCTCCCCCGATACCCACGCCAAACCCGAATTCCGCTCCGATATGACGGCTGAAGCTGGCGATCACGCGGATTGCCTCTAAGTTGATCTCCGGTTCCGGAAAGCCGTAATTGACGATGGCATACACGCGCTGCGTGCCAGTACCCGGATGCTGCGCTTGATATGCTGCGTAGCCTTGCAGGAAGCGTATGAGCAGTCCGGGTAGACAAAAGATGTACAGCGGGAAAATAAAAAGTAAACAATCCGCGTCGCGCATGGCGTTAAAAGCGGTTTGCGTTTCCGTCTGAAGGCTTTTTATTACCACGGTACGTTCCATATCAACGCCCTCAGCTTTAAGTTTTTTTTCCGCAAGCTCCGATAAAAAGGCAGACGTCGTCTCGTTTGATTGCCGCGGGCTTGCATTGATGATTACAAAGCGCTTGCTATGGTTCATAATGCCCCCCCTGACTTGGCGAGCCGTATGCCGTCGAGATGTTTTTCGATATCCATGCCCGGCCTGTATATGAAGGCTTCCACGTTGTTGCGATGTTTACGCGTAATATCGGCAAACAATTGCGCGTCTCCTGTGTTACCGCATCGCCATAGCCGATTTCCACATGCACGGGAAATCGTTTGTATCGCGATGGATGCATCGTAGACCCGTCCTTGCGTTTTAAAAAGAAAGGCAGCATATTGGGTAGCCAGCGGTCGACCACGTCTTTTATATTCGCGCTGAACTGCCCGAACATAACCGGCGAAAGATAGAACACAGCGTCAGAACTCATTGTTGTTCGGTTGATATACGCGATATCGTCTTTGGTTACGCACTCCCCGGGTGTCCTTATCCAACAACCAAAACACCCCCTGCAATAAGCGATTTCTCCTTGTCTTACTGATATCTCTTTAACAGCATATCCCTTTTGCTCCAGATACGCGCATAGCCGCGCGCGCAGTTCGTCATACTATGCCGTCATATAGTCTCGATCCGATATGATCAATGCCTGCATTCTCTTACCTCCGTGCTTACATTGTTAACATCATATAATTCAATATCACATAAATGTTTACTCTGTCAACATAGTATGGTATAGTATTTTTTAAATTTAACCATGCTTTCATTCGGAGGCATATGGAGAACAAGCAGTATCACCATGGGGATTTGAAAGTCGAACTGATACAGAAGGGCTTGAATATACTCGACCGCAGCGGAGAAATCCCAGAGGAGTATGACGCCATTGCGCTCGTGGACAAGATTATCTGGAAATACGCGTTTTCTATAATTATCTGCTTCCGAATATTCATCTTTATTATCGTAACATCCGCACTCCCAGTTGAATATAGTAAAGCGAATACATAATAGGAAGTGGAGAATCATGTACTGCTCATCATATCGCAATGCCAACAGAGCTATGCAACCGGTAATCCAGAACAACGCCGCGGCAGCGGAAGCGGCCGCGTGCCCGGGCCTTGGCGACCCGGCGCCGGAGTTTACCGCGATGACCACTCAGGGCGTAAAAAGCCTTTCGGATTACCGTGGAAAGTGGCTGATATTCTTCTCACATCCGGGCGACTTTACGCCTGTTTAATCTGTGTCATAGTATCTGACGATTTTAAGCAAATTTGCACAGAAAAAATTGATTCCTTCAGAAATTATAAAAGCTGGTTATTATATTTAGCTTGCGGAGTTTTCATCGTGAACCCGGATGATTTCTGATATCTCAACTTTTAGAATAAATTCAACCGTTCTGTTTGTATGAATGATTATTTTATCAATCAGCGCTTCAATAAACCGTCTGTCCGGGCGCTGGCTTGCAATAACTGCATCCATATTT
>CAYNFL010000164.1:0-4715 GCA_964396465.1 uncultured Christensenellaceae bacterium | reverse complement strand
GCGGGGGTACCTTTTCCTTGAGCAGCATCTCGGTCGCCTTGACGATCGTCGCGCTGTGGAACAGCGACTGCAGCCGCATATCCTGCAACGCGTTCAAAATTGAAGCGATGATCATGCCCTGATGGTGCGCCATATAGCTTTTGACGACTCGTTTTTTCCTGCCTTTCTGCATCCTGCGCTGCGTATAATCCACCGCTTCAAAATAACCGTAGTGCCCGAGCGCTCCGATCTTCTCGAACCGCGCGAGGTCGGCGAGCGCCGCCGCGGGGTTTAAATGCAGCGCGAGCGCCGCGGAATACGGCGATACCACCGTTTCGCGCACGAGCCCGGATTTCATGCCGAGCGCGGGCACGCCAAACGCTTTGTACTGGTAGTTCATGTGCAGATCGAACGCGTAGTACCCCGATTCCGACACGCCCCACGGTATCATGCGCGGTTCCATATAGGCGCTTTGCAGCGCGAGCGCGGATTCATACGTCTCGGACATCAGCGTATGCTCGTAGCTTTTCATGATGATGAGCGGCATAAAGTATTCGAACATAGTGCCGCCCCATGAGAGCAGCACGCGCCCGTCCCCCGCGACGGCGAGCGGCCGCGCGAGGCGGAACCAGTGCTTGCCCGGCACGTCTCCTTTCGCGATGGCGATGAAGCTCGTCTGGCGCGCTTCGGAGGCCAAAAGGTCGTAATGCGTTTCGCTGAGCTGCCCGGCGCGCGCGTCGAAGCCGATCGAGAATAAATCCTTGCCCGGATCATACAACACCGAAAAATCCATCGCGCTGAATATCGCGCGGATGCGGCGGCAAAGCCTGTCGGCGCGCTGCGCCAGCCTGCGGCACGCGATATAGCTCTCGGACAATGCGCGTTCCATGCCCTTCACCCATTCAAGCGCTTCCATATCGCCGTCGGCCGCCGCCATTTCGATGACAGGCGGCAGCAGTTCCAGCACCTCGCGGTACTGCCGCCCGTAACCGCTCACCGATATGCTGCGCAGGCTGTCGCGAAGCGCCTTTGTGAGCTCGCTGTAGCGGTTGACGAGCCCCGCGGGGAAAGCGCACAGCGCGGCCGCCCAGCCCGCGCACCAATCCAAATACGACTTCAGCCTTTTCCGATGGGCGCTCAGCGAATCGCCCGTATCCTCAATGAGTTCCAGCGCGTATACCGCGTTGAATATGTCGTCGCCGATGCACAGCGAAACCTCCCGCTGTGCCTCGCGCGATACGGTAGGCAGCCCCTGCTGCATGGAAGCCGCGATCGGCCGCGACATCATGTCCTCGATCGCCGCTTCGGCGACGATAAGGTAGCACGCAAGGTTGCCGCTGTCCACCGATGAAACGTATCGCGGTTCGAGCGGCGTTAAACTGACGATGTCATACCAGTTATAAAGATGCCCTTTCCACTTCTCCGCTTTTTCGATGCCCGATATGCATCTGTCCAGCCGCGCCATCGCCTCGGCGGGCGTGATAAAACCGAAGTAATATGCGGAGACTGTCGCCACCATCGAAAACGCGATGTTGGTGGGCGACGTGCGTTTCGCGACGCCCTTCCTCGGGCTTTGTTGGTAATTGTCGGGCGTCCAGTAGTATTCCTTCTCCTCCGAGAAATGCTCGAAAAAGCGCCACGTTTTAAGCGCCACGTCCTCCAGGTACGCGCGCTGCGCGGCATTCGGCGCGGTTTTTCTGTGCAGCCGCGGGCGGCTCACCGCGTACGCGATGGAAGGCGCGAAGAACCACACCGCGAATACGAGGAACGCGATCAGCGAGAACCTGCCCGTAACCACGATTGAAAGCGTGTAGAGCACAGCGGCCAGCAGCGGCGCGGCTTTCATGCGCCGCCAGTACTGCGCGTTGCCCTCTCGCGAACTGCGCTCGCCTTCGGCGGAGGTCACCCATTCGAGCATGTGTTTTTTGGTGAACAGCCGCGCGATGGTGCGCGCGACGGCGTCCAGTATCAACGCCGTTTCATACGGAAGAAACGAGAATTTGTAGAACGCCTGCTCGAACGCGTTGCGCGTTTCGAGCCATACGTCTTTGATCGTGACACCCTTGCCCGTATTGCGCAGCAGCGTGACGATGCGCGATAGGAAGTCGATAATGCCGTCGATGAACAGCGGCAGTATTCCCGAAACGAACCAGAAGAACGCCGCGCGGCTGAACGCCGTCATCGATAGCAGTATCACGATGAAGCTAAGCGGCGGCGTCAGACTGCGCCGCAGGTTATCGAGTATCTGGTATTTCGACAGCTTGGACAGCGGGTTGTTTTCCTTGCCGCGCTGCGTTTGCGCCATGCTTTTGAGCCACGGCAGCAGCTGCCAGTCTCCGCGCACCCAGCGGTGCTGGCGTTTTGCCCAAGAGAGGTACTTCGCGGGGTATCCGTCCATGAGCACCACGTCGGTTAAAAGCGCGCAGCGCAGGTATCCGCCCTCCAGCAGGTCGTGGCTTAATATGCGGTTATCAGGGAACGCTTCGCCAAGAACGCGCATATACACGTCGAGGTCGAATATCCCTTTTCCGGTATAGATCCCTGTACCGAAGCTGTCCTGATACACGTCCGATACCGCGCCCGCATACGTATCCAACCCGAAATTGCCGGATGATATCAGCGAAAAACGCGTCTGCGCCGCGCTGACCACGTCGATGCCGATGCGCGGCTGCATCACGCCGTAGCCCTTTATGACGATGCGCCCGGTTTCGTCCATGACGGGGCGGTTTAACGGGTGCGCCATCGCGCCCACCATGCGCACCGCAGCGTCGCGCGGCAATTCCGTATCCGCGTCGAGCGTGATCACATACTTGATACCCTCCGGCAGCCCCGGCGTCACATACGCAAACCCGGAACTCTCGCCGCGCAGCAGCGCGCAGAAATCCAGCAGCGCACCGCGTTTGCGCTCCCTGCCGCCAAAGCGCTTTCCTTCGGGCAGCGGCGTTCGCCGACGCTGCGCGTAAAAGAACACGGGCGCTTCGCACCGCGCGTTGAGCGCCTCCACAGCCTGCGATATGCTGGCCGCCGCCTCCTGATCCTCGGGCAGCGTTTCGGCATCGGCTTCTTTAAAATCCGACAGCAGTGAAAAGTACAGATTGGGCTGCTGGTTCGCCGCATAGTACACCTCGATTTTTTCGAGCAGATCGCGGCCCTCATCCGCGCCCAGCACTAATGCGGGCACCACCACCATCGTGGCGCATTCCTTCGGTATGCCTTCCTTGAATTCCAGCTTCGGTATAAATGCGGCTCTCGTTATGAGCGTCAATATACGGTTGCTGACCGTTACGGCTACCGTGTAGATCGGTATGAGGCTGATGAAAAAGCCGATGACGCCATATGCGGGCGGGTACATTAAAAATAGCGGCAGGCACAGCAGCAGCGCCGAGATCACCGTGGATACCGCGGCGCCGCCCGCGTAAATAAGCAGCATGTGCCGCCTGCAGAATGCCGCGGCGTGTTCTTTGAGCGGCAGGCCTCCCAGAACGTAAAGCAGTTGGTCGCGTTTTTCTCCCGCGATGAAGCTTCCGACGTGTTCCCTCGAAGCGGCGGCCAGCTTTACCGCCGCGCGTGCGACGGCAGGCTCGGACGCGCACAGCATCTGCGCGATGCGCGTGATCTGCTTTCGGTAGTATTCGCGCGAGTCGAAGTCCATGAGCGGGTAAGTTTCGTCAGCGCACAGGTATCGGTGCACCGCCGATACGTTTTCGAATATCGTCTCAAAATTGATTTTCGCGAGCATGCGCAACGAGGATACCGCGTTCTCGATATGCAGCAGGTTTTTCGCCTGTGCCGCGTGAGCCTGTTTGACGAGCTTTTCCACAGTCAGATCCCACATCGATAGGCGCTCGCCGATGGCCGCAGTGATATCAGCCGCGCTCGGGTTTTCGCGGATCAGCGCCGTCACATGTTCGATGAAATACGGATGGGACAGCACGGGCCTGAATTCGGCCAGCACGGCGCTCACGGGCTGCTGTTCGAGACGCGTGCAGAAACGCTGCGCGCGCAGCCACATTTTGAGGCTCTCCACGCTGCGCAGCGCAAGCGCGGATACGGCGTGCAGCAGCGCGATTTTGAGCATATCCACAAACACCCACAGTTCGCCCGAGTCGAGCCCGGCTTCCGTCTGGTACGCTTCCAAAAACTCCTCAATGCTCTGCACCGTCAGATGGAAAGAACTGCAGCGCGCAAGCTCTGCCGCGAGCGCGAAGCTGCGCGAATAGCCCGCAAAGCGCCCGGATTTGATGTGCGGAAGCCTGCGTACACTCTTCCCCAGCTCAATCTGCTTTAGCTGTTCGATGAACAAAAAACGGTTGTCGTAGAACCACTCGGATAACGCGGGCAGTTCCCTGCCGGAGTATTTGCTCTGCCGCGCCGCCAGATACGCATTCTCGATGTTACGCCTGACATCTCCCAGACGCAGCCTCGAATAGTCCGCCTTTTTCGCATAAACCTTTTGGGTCAGCGCAAGGTCGGCGGCGTATGACAGCAGTTCCTGATGGGACAGCGAAATATTGTCGAGTATGTTGAATGGAATGCCGTTTTCGCCGCGCATAAACCCTCCATGATGTACTAGATCATTCCTCTATTATTCTCTTGCGCGGCGCAGGCAATACCAAAAAAGCGCATCGTTCAGATGGCACAAAAAGGAATCGTGTCGAGCGGGGCAATAAAAAAGAAGCCTTCCGGTTTCCCGTCAGCTTCTTTATAAGCGTTTTTTGAGACAGGCCTGTAAGCCG
>CAYNFL010000163.1:700-4727 GCA_964396465.1 uncultured Christensenellaceae bacterium | reverse complement strand
GGCGGCGATCAGGCCGAACACGAGTGCAAGCGTCTTGATCGTATTAAAAATCAATTTGGGTACCTGTTTAATCTTTAAATCCCTGTACACAAATACCGCGATGATAAAGGCGTATATACACGCAAACGCAGAGGATTCGGTGGCTGTGAATAAACCGCTGACGGTACCTCCGACGATGATCACCGCGGTGAACAGCGCCAACAAAGCATCCCAGGATATCTTTAGGCCTTCCTTAAAGGATACTTTTTCGCCTCTCGGGAAGTTGCGCTTCACGGCAAATATGAAGCAGATGACCATCAACCCCGCGCCCAGCAGTATACCGGGGATATATCCCGCGATGAGCAGCTTGCCTATGGATACACCGCCGGCCGCCATCGCATAGATGATCAGGTTATGGCTGGGAGGAATCACCACGCCCTGGCATGCGCTCGTCACGGTCATTGCTACTGAAAAATCTCTTTCATAACCCGCTTTTGTCATCATATCGATCTCGATGATCCCGAGCGATGATACGTCCGCAACCGCCGAGCCCGAGATGCCTCCGAAAAACATGGAGCCCAGCACGTTGACATGGGCGAGGCCGCCTCTCCATCTGCCTACCAGCACATTCGCAAACTTTGTGAGCCGCATCGAAAGCCCGCCCGCGCTCATGATCTCCCCCGCGAGTATGAAAAACGGAACTGCCAATAATGAAAAATTGTCTACCGCCTTAGCCATTTGCTGCGCCATCGCCATCAGAGGAATGCCGGTATAGATCATCGTCACCGTTGTGGAAGCGGCAAGCGCAAATATCATCGGTACCTTAATTATAATTAACAGAGCGAATATGCCCAGCAGAAGCGCGATTGCAATTGAAGGATCAAACATCTTCGTCGTTTCCTTTCAGTATTTTTTCGTGCCTTAGCCAATTTAAATTGAACAGTTTTAACAGTGAAAAATAGGTGATAAATATGCCGCTGATCGGTGTCATCATATATTTCCAACTGGACGGCAGCTTCGTAGCGGGAAGCGTTGATGTGGCAGTTGAACTGATCAACAGTATGCCAAAATATATCAGCGCAATGCCAAACCCCGCAGTGAGCACGTAATTTAGTTTGGTTGCGCCCGTTTTTAGCCACTTGGGGAATTTGTTATAAAAAATGCCCACCGATATATGCATCGATTTTTCAACACCGATCGCCATCGCGATAAACGCGATCCATACCATCAACAACAGCGCGACTTCTTCTGACCATAAAATGCTGTGACGCGTAAATGTCCTCATGATTACCTGCGCGCTGACAACTACAACGGTAATTAAAAGTATAATTTTCGAAAATTCCAGAAACACGCGATAGAGGATATCAAAAACAAGAGTTATCGCTCTCAAAACTTTCTTTAAAATGTTTTTCAAGTTGGCCACCCCTTTTAATTGTTTTCCGTACCAATGTTGTCGAGAAAAGCCGAACAAAACAAGGCCTGAAACTCTTTCGGATTTTCGGATACAGGAGAACTTGGTTCTCCTGTATCCGATCCATGCATTTGGGGAGTTTAACGACAAACTTTAAGCTTATTCGGTAGCTTTAATATCGGCAATGATGCCCATGTAATTGCTGCAGAACTGCTTGTACAGGGGCTGGCAGGCTGCAACGAATTTCGCCATCTCTTCATCCGAAAGCTCCGTAATCGTGTTGCCGGCAGCGCGCACGATCTCCTCGGACGCAGCTTCTTGCTCCGTCCAGAGTTCGCGCTGATACAGCGCGGATTCAGCAGCACACTGCTTGATGATTTCGATATCTTCGGCAGACAGCTTATTCGCGGTGACTTTTGACATCAGTTGGGGCTCCGGCACACGCGTATGCCCATCCAGCACAAAGTACTTCGCAACCTCATAGTGGGAGGTGGTCTGATAACTCGGCCAGTTGTTCTCCGCGCCGTCAATTGTACCTGTCTGAAGCCCGCCGTAGACTTCGCCGTATGCCATCGGCGTCGGGTTGGCGCCCAGCGCCGTGACCATACCCATCATCAGGTCGTTTTCCTGAACGCGAATCTTGAGTCCCGCAAGGTCTTCAAGCGTGTTGACCGGGCGAATGGAGTTATAGAAGTTTCTTGAACCCGAACTATACCATGACAACCCGATGAAACCGGCGGCATCGAGCGAATCCAGGAAGTCCTGGCCGATCTGCCCGTCGAGCACCTGCCACATATGCGCTTCGTCGCGGTAAAGGTAGGGCATCTGTAGTACGTTCAAAGAAGGGGAGAATTCGGCAAGCGGAGAAGCTGATACACGGCAGAAATCGATTCCGCCGAACTGAAGCTGCTCAATAACGGATTTCTCATCACCTAGCTGCGCGCCTCCGTATACCTCAATCTTGATTCTGCCGTAGGTTCTTTCAAAAACCAGATCGGCAAATCTTTTTGCGGCTACAGTCGTGGGGTAGTCTTCCGGCTGGTTATCCGCGTAACGGAAGATGAATTCCGGCTCGGCGGCCATTGAGGGTTCCGCCTCAGTTGAAGCGGAAGCCTCTACAGATTCCTCTGTGGCAGGCGCGGCAACAGATTCTTCAGCGCTTTCCGGCGTCTCTGCGGTCTGCCCGCACGCAGCCAAGGATAGCACAAACACAAAGGCAAACAGCAGAGTAAGTACTTTCTTCATGGTTCTTTCCTCCATATTAAATTATTAATTGGGTGTTTCCATTATTAATTGTATATTGTCAATACACCGTATAATATCAGCAGATTTTGATATTCACAGTACATTTTTGATATCTTGAGCCTAATCAATAGATCAAAGCCGGTCAGCTGTACTGTTTTCAGGAAACCGGGAAGCGCGGTATTCGGACGGGCTGACGCCCACGATACGCCTGAATGCCTTCGTAAAATGGCTGGAATCTTTATATCCTACGTTTTCGCCAATCGATTTGATACTGACCGTCGGGTTTATGAGCAAATCCTTGGCGGCTTTGATTCTCATTTCCGTCAGATAAGTAACGAAATTTTTATTAAAACAGTTTTTAAACAAACGGGAAAAATGCGCAATCGAATAATTCATCTCGTTGGCTACCTGTTGCATAAATATATCCCTCTTGAAATTCACCTTCATGTATTCTTCGATTTCAAACTTAATCTGCATCATGTGGTTTTTAAAAATACCAGCTTCGTAATCAATTACTTCATTGATCATCTGGTTTGCGCTGCCGTATAAGTCTTCTGTACTTGCCGCCTCTCCGAATCTGGTTTCAAGATGAAACATGCTTTCATGTTCCATACCCGATTCGCTTTTCAGGCTCTTAAAAACGCGCTGAAACATCTTTTGTGTCTTCTGTATCATGATGCTGATCTCGAACTGCCGTGCACAAAGCCCATCCAGAAAGCTTCGAACCAAAGCAGCGGCGGAATCCCTTTCCCCTATGATGATCATCTGGCTCAGCCTTTCCGCTTCATCACTGTTTTGATCTCCCCAGGCGGCCGCAGTGCATTGGAAAACTTCGCGTTCTTCCGAACAGTATTTTAGGGAAATAAAGGCATGGTAAAACGCGTCCTGCACATAATCCATTTTGTCAAACTGCTCACTGACAGCGCAAATCAAACGCTTATGCTGATGAAATCTGGTCTTGTTACAAAGCTCATTCATAAGTTCGAATACATGAGGGCCGCAATCCTTATTAAAACAGGATATCACTAATATATAGAGAGAGTCATCATACTCGTAGGTAAAGTGATACATCCCCGTTCTCCAGCACAAGCCGTTTACCATACCCCTCAGCCGCTCCGCGCTGATGCCGTCCGGACTTCTTAAAATTATAAAAACACCGTTGTTAAAAGAAATATCCATTAATGAGAGCTGCTTATATACCCACTCAGGACGCAGATACCCCCCCATCACCGTAAGCACCAACTGCTCTTCAAATTCCTTCGTCAGCAGCTCCATGTTCTTCTGGCGCTGTTCATTGAGCATCACCTCGTCGCGATGCAGATTGATCTTTTCCATCATACGGTTCAGCGCGCTTAATAGATTTTGGCTGTTGCAGGGCTTCAGCAGGTATCC
>CAYNFL010000163.1:0-690 GCA_964396465.1 uncultured Christensenellaceae bacterium | reverse complement strand
TGAGGAACATGATCTCACAGCTTGGGAATTCACTTTTGATCTGACGGGCGGCGGCAAGCCCGTCCATACCGGGCATCTGAATATCCATGAACACCATCTCGGCGTGTATTAAGCGCGCGGCGGCAGCCGCCTCCTGCCCGTTGGATGCGGTCATAACGCGGCAATCCGGCAGAATATCTTTGATAATATTTTTCAGGCTATCCCTTTCAATCTGTTCGTCATCGGCCAGAACAATATGATACATATGACTTCGCCTCGTTCTTCAAATATCTTTGCTGGCTTTTGCCGGCAGGGTAATCCGCACTGCGGTACCCAGCCCCACTTTACTGTAAATAACGAATTCGCTTTCAGGGTACATCAATTTTAAACGGGTCTTAACGTTTCCAAGGCCAATGCCCGAAAGGTGGCCAATGTAATCGTTGTTTTCGCTGGTAAGCACGTTTAAAACTTCTGGGCTGATTCCCATTCCATTGTCTACCACTTTAATGATAATTTTATCAGCCTTTCTGACGATGCTTAAGCGAATCTGCCCTCCTTCCGGCTTGGGGGTTAACCCGTGGATGACAGAATTTTCGACAATCGGCTGCAGCACAAACGGCGGAACCTTGATCAGGTCGGTATCGATACGGCAGTAAATTGAAAAACCCATCCGGATGCCGAAGCGCTCGTGCTGGACGTAGACATAATCGT
>CAYNFL010000162.1:0-4763 GCA_964396465.1 uncultured Christensenellaceae bacterium | reverse complement strand
ATGGGCAAGGAGCTATGGTCGAGCACGGCCACCGGTCAAAAGCCGCTCGAGTTTGAAGCGCGCAACGATCTTGAGGAAGCGCAGTTCATCGCGGAGAAAGCCGCGAGCCTCATTGAGGAGGGCAAATACCGCGCTTCGGAGATGGCGGTACTGTACCGCGTCAACAGCCAGTCGCGCGTGATCGAGAACAAGATGAAGGAGCGCGGCGTGCCATACGTGATCTACGGCGGGCTCTCCTTCTACGAGCGCAAGGAGATCAAAGATATACTCGCGTACCTAAACCTCGTCTGCAACCCGAGCGCCGACCTTTGCTTTGAACGCGCCATCGGCGTACCGCGCCGGGGCGTAGGCGATGTAGCGATGCAAAAGCTCTCCGCGTTGGCACGTGAGCGCAAGCTGCCTCTGCTCTCGGCCTGCGCCGAGGCGGAGGAGATATTGCCCAAGAAAACAGCATTGGCGCTGAAAGCTTTTGCGGATATGATAACGGAAGCGGCACAGCATGCGGGGGAGCGCACCGTACTGCAAACGGCGCAGCACTTGTTTGAAGCCTCCGGCCTGCAGAATGCGATGCTTTCCGACGACAGTGCCGACGGGCGGCTGCGGGTTTTAAACGCCGAGGAGTTTTTCCGCGGCATCGCGGAGTTCGAGCAGCAAACGCCCGGCCCGCATACGCTGGAAGAATTCTTGGAGCGCAACGCGCTGATCTCCGACATCGACGCGGTGGGCGACGACGAAAGCGCGGTCGTGCTGACCACGCTGCACGGCGCCAAGGGCCTCGAATTTCCCGTGGTGTTTATCGCCGGAATGATGGAAGGGCTGCTGCCGCACCAGATGAGCATGGACGACGGCGGTATCGAGGAGGAGCGACGGCTCTGCTACGTGGGCATGACGCGCGCGAAAAAGCGGTTGTATCTCACGTGGAGCAGCGTGCGCGGCGTGCGCATGGGTGACCATTTCGATTATTTCCCCGCGATGCGCTCGCGGTTTTTGGGCGAGGTGCCGGACGGCTGCATCGAGCAGGCCGCGGTCAAGCGCTCGCCTTCATACATGTCGCAGCCGATCAGCAGGAGCGCGTTCTCGCCCAACCGGGGGGGCGTGTTTACGCCGCCGCAAAAGCCCGAGAGGAAAGCGGAGTACGCGCCGGACGCGTATCAGGCGGGCGCGGTGGTGGAGCACCCCAAGTTCGGCAAGGGCGTGATCACCTCTACCAACGGCGACGGCGAAGAAAAGATCGCGGTGGTCAAGTTCGATACGGCGGGCGAAAAGAAGATGTTCGTCGTTTTCGCACCGCTTAAAATATTGTAGGTGAAAGCTATGGATGACAGGGAAAAACACATCGACGCGCTCGTGGAAGCGCTCACGAAGCACATGTACCGCTACTACACGCTCGATGACCCTACGGTCAGCGACGCGGAGTACGACGCGCTGTATGATGAGCTCGAAAAGCTGGAAGCCGAAACGGCCTATGTGCGGCCGGATTCCCCCACCCAAAGGGTGGGCGGCGAGGTGCTCTCCGGCTTTGAGAAACTTACCCACCTTGCGCCATTGTTCAGCCTCGACAAGGTGCGCAGCGCCGACGAGCTTGCCGTGTGGGAAGCGCGCGCGCGAAAGTTCTCAAGCGACCCGTTCCGTTACGTCATCGAATATAAGCTTGACGGCCTCACCGTCAATTTACGGTACAACGGCGGATTGCTCGTCTCCGCCGCCACGCGCGGCGACGGCGTCACCGGCGAAGTCATTACCGCGCAGGTAAAGACGATCAAAAGCGTACCCTTGCGCATTCCCTTTCAAGGGCTGCTCGAGGTGCAGGGCGAGGGTATCATGAAGCTCTCCGCGCTCGAGGCCTATAACGAAACGGCGAACGAGCCGCTCAAAAACGCGCGCAACGCAGCGGCGGGCGCGCTGCGAAACCTGGACCCCGCCGAGACGGCACGGCGATCTTTAAGCCTTTTCTGCTACGGCGTGGGTTATATTGAAGGTGAGCCGTTCACGTCGCACACGCAAATGCTTAAGTTCCTGCGCGAAAATCATTTCCCCGTCAGCGAGTTCGTTCGCACGGCGGACAGCATTGAAGGAGCGATGGCTTGCGTCGAGGAAGCGCAGCGCTC
The DNA here is from genome assembly GCA_964396465.1 of uncultured Christensenellaceae bacterium. Taxonomy (GTDB): domain Bacteria; phylum Bacillota; class Clostridia; order Christensenellales; family SZUA-584; genus JAEWCC01. Next base: position 2,655 of record CAYNFL010000162.1, on the reverse strand, counting down.
GCGCAACGGCCTTGATTACCTCATCGACGGGGCGGTGATCAAGATCGACTCCTTTTCAACGCGCGGGCAGCTCGGCTTCACGCAGAAGTTTCCGCGCTGGGCGGTGGCTTTTAAGTTCCCCGCCGACGAGAAGACCACAGAGCTTATGAACGTAGTGTGGCAGGTGGGGCGCACGGGCAAACTAACGCCCGCGGCCATACTCGACCCCGTGGACATCGCGGGCGTCACCGTATCCAAGGCCACGCTCAACAACATCGGCGATATCCGCCGCAAGAAACTTAAAATTGGCTGCCGCGTGTTTATCCGGCGCAGCGGTGACGTGATCCCCGAGGTTATGGGCGTCGCGGAATGCCCCGAAAACGCGCGGGAGATCGAAGCGCCCGATACCTGCCCCGCGTGCGGCTCGCCCGTGGCGGAGCGCGGCGCGCACATCTTCTGCGAAAATCCGCTCATCTGCCGCCCGCAGCTTACGCGCGCCATCGCGCACTTCGCCTCGCGCGACGCGATGGACATCACGACGTTCTCCGATAGAACAGCGGAAACGTTCTACGACCACTTGGGCCTCACCGACGTATCCGACCTCTATTACCTCGACTATGAGCGCATCAAAACGCTGCCTGGCTTCGGCGAGAAGAAGGCGGAGAACCTGCGCTTTGCGATTGAGCAGAGCAAGACGCACCCTCTTGGCAGCTTCATCTACGCGCTGGGCATCCCCGGCGTGGGCGCCAAAACCGCGAAGGACTTGGCCGCGCGCTTTGGCGGCATGGAGGCATTAATGGCGGCGGACGAGGGCGCGCTGCTCTCCATCGAAGGTGTAGGCCCGATACTCGCGCAGAACATCACCGCGTTCTTTGCCAACGAGCGCGCAAAGCGTATCGTATCGCGGCTGCTTGCCGCGGGTGTAACGCCCGCTTTTGAGCGCGCGGGGCGCAGTGACACGCCGCTTTCGGGCAAAAAGGTGGTGTTGACCGGTACGCTCGAAAAGTATACGCGCAAGGAAGCAAGCGATATCATCGAAGCGATGGGCGGCGAGGTGGTTCCCTCCGTCAGCAAGAATACGAACTACGTGCTCGCGGGCGAAGCGCCCGGCAGCAAGCTGGATAAAGCGCGCACACTGGGCGTGACTGTTATCGATGAGGCGCAGTTTGAGGAGTTGCGAAAAGAGTATTAGTTATTTTTGTAGATGCGGCCGTCTGTGGCCGCAAACACTCGCCCTTGCGGTTTAACATCCCGCTGATTGCGCATTAGGACGGTATCCTCTCCTGCCCCTCTTTGATCATTCTTTTCCCCCTTATTCGGAGTATAATAATATGCTGATATCGCTATGATCAGCGGCACCGCATACGATAATTACACCCCGTGGCGTCCAAATTTACAGCGGTTCAAAAAAAATGCGTCTGACCAGATCATTCGAAATAGTCCGATAGAAACGCATTTATTTCCGCCGTTGCTTCACTATGAAATTGATTGGCCGCGATACTGCATTTTATGCCTTTTTCATATTATCCTGCCCTTCAGCCATATGAAAAATTTACATCGATTTTTGTTGAGATTAACGCACATAATAATGTTGTAAGGGATCGCTGCCACAGCCGGGGCCATAAAAAGTGTTTTCCTGAGATTGACCCTTAGCCATGGCGCTGTAAGGCCTTTGCGCCTTATATAAGACAAATTATACACATGACGAAACGAATTTTCGGCCGTACGGACATACCGGCTGCCGCAGGAGGCCAGAATCCACAGGCGGGACTACCGCTTAGAAATTTCGTCCGTGAGGGGAACACATTTTGACGGCGGCGAACCTTTTGATAAGAAATGGCGGCATCGTACTTCAAATACCTTGCCGCCATTTTTATTGCGTGATTTTTTCGATTCTTGCAATATCCGCAGTCTGTCCGACCACGATCAGCATATCCCCTTTTTCAATTACATCCTCTCCATGCGGAGCGGTATTGACTTTGCCCGCTTCTTTTTTGATTGCAATTACATTGATGCCGTTTCTCTTGCGGAAATCTAGATCGGCGAGGCTTTTACCCATCCAAGGCTCAATGGCGTTCAGCTCCAGCACGTGCAAGTCTCCCGAAACTTGGATGTAGTCGATCACATTGGCTGCGGCCAGATTGTGCGCAAGGCGCATCCCCATGTCCCGCTCGGGAAACACCACCTTGTCCGCGCCGATTTTAAGCAACACTTTGGCGTGCAGATCCGTCTGCGCTTTTGCAACGACATACCCCACATCCATTTCCTTACACAGCAGCGTCACGAGTATACTCGCTTGAATATCGTCGCCGATCGTTACCACCGCTACGTCAAAATTGCGCAGCCCCAAGGAATTGAGCGCTTTTTCATCCGTCGCGTCCGCCTGCACGGCATGCGTCACATACGGCGCAATATCGTTGATATTTTCCTCGCTGTCATCGATCACAAGCACCTCTTTGCCCATAGACGCAAGGCTTCTTGCAACGCTCTGCCCGAACCTCCCCATGCCGATTACGACAAACTGCTTTCTTTCCATGCTCAACCCACCATAAACCTTTCTTCCGGATAGCGAATATTAACCTCTTTCTTATGCTTGCGGCTGGACAACGCGACGACAAGCATCATAAAGCCGACACGGCCTGCGAACATCATAAATATCAGTATCAAACGGCTGGC